>NZ_JAUBTT010000040.1:0-67890 GCF_036705125.1 Microcoleus sp. B7-D4 | reverse complement strand
GGGCATGGGGCATGGGGCATGGGGCATGGGGCATGGGGCATGGGGCATGGGGCATGGGGCATGGGGCATGGGGCATTGGTAACAACTCACAAATAACCAACTGTCAACTGCCCACTGTCAACTGCCCACTGTCAACTGCCAACTGCCAACTGCCCACTGCCCACTTCCTAATGAGTCCGTTTTTGCTCGCCCCGGCCGCGCAAATATTCCGCTAAAAATGCCAATCCTCCCGAACCTACTATCAACAGCACGCTGAGAGCATTAATATCAGGTTTTACCCCAGTCCGAATCCGGCTAAAAATTTCCATCGGCAGAGTTGTAGTCCCGCTACCTGCGGTAAAACTCGCAATCAAAAAATCGTCCATGCTGAGGACAAAAGACAGCAGACAACCCGAAACAATTCCGGGTATTAATTGAGGGAGCAAAACCTGAATAAAAGCTTCAACAGGCGTTGCACCTAAATCCAAGGCAGCCTCTTCTAAATACGGGTTTAAATCTGCCAATCTAGTAGAAACAGCTAGAGCGATGTAAGCCAGACAAAACACAACGTGAGCGGCGACAATTGTCCACAAACTCAAAGGAATAGCCAGCGCCGCTAAAAATACCAGAGTAGCAACTGCGGTCGCAATATCTGGAATAATAATCGGCAAGTAGGAAACTCCCTGATATAAATTCTTGCCAGGAAAGCGGTAGCGGGCTAAACCAACGGCCATCAAAGTGCCGAGTACAGCCGAGATTGCAACTGCACACACAGCCACTGTTAAACTGTTTCTCAGGGCAACTAAAATCCGCGTATCGCTAAATAATTTAACGTACCAATCTAAAGTAAATCCTTCCCAGCCGGCGCTAAAACGCGATTTGTTAAAGCTGTAAAAGGTGAGTACCAGGATGGGTAGGTACATATAAAAAAACATCACAACGGCAAATATCACCTGCCAAGAAATCTTAAATTTAGGTTTTAAGTACATATCGGGTTGTATTTCCTCCTGTGGATTTTCGGGGGTATTTTCCATTTCTCGGTAATCGGTAATTGGTAATTTGTAAGAGATTAGGATTGTTTTCTTCCTTCTTCCTTCTTCCTTCTTCCTTCTTCCTTCTTCCTTCTTCCTTCTTCCTTCTTACTTCAACATCCTAAATTGTATTACGATCGCCATATTTGAGCAAAAGGGCAATTCCGATACTCACTGCAAAGATTAATACCATACTCAGAGCCGAACCCAGACCCCAATTTTGAGTCGCACCCAAAAACTGATTGTAAATCAAACGAGCCGCCGTCATGCTCGAAGCTCCACCGAGCAACTCTGGATCGACAAAATCGCCCAAACTGCTAATAAATACTAGCAAAGAACCCGCAGCAATTCCCGGCATCGTCTGAGGTACTGTCACTTTCCAGAAAGTTTCCACTGGATTCGCGCCCAAATCCTGAGATGCTTCTAGCAACCTGCGGTCTAACTTTTCCAAAGAAGCGTAGAGAATTGTCACAATATAAGGTAAATAGCTGTAAGCCATGCCGATTAAAACTGCGGAACTTTGATTAAGCAATTCTAGAGGAGGAATGCCTACAAGTGCCAGCAGCGAGTTGAGAACGCCCGTAGGACGCAGAATTGTAATCCAAGCATACGATCGCAACAGCGAAGAAGTCCACAGCGGCAACACAAAGCCTAACAAAGTTAAATTCCGCCACTTTTTCGACACATTGAGGGCGATCCAGTAAGCCACAGGAAATCCCAGCAGCAAACACAGAATAGTAGTCCCCGTTGCGAAAAAGAGCGATCGACCAATCACCTGCAAATTCAGCGGCTCAAACACTCGCAGGTAATTGCCGATTCCCGAAGGATTCACCAAATCTCCAGGTTTAATATTCGGCACCAAACTAAGCTGAAAAATCACCAAAGTTGGTATGACTAATAATAAAAGCAGCAACAAGCCAGAAGGGCCTAGCAATGCCAGTGGCCCAGCCCACGCCGACCACGGGGAAACAGTTTCAGCCTTCAAAGAAGAATTGGGAGGAATAGGAGGGGGAGTTCTAGTTGAAACAGCCATAAATAAATAGTGTTGAGTTTTGAGTTTTGATTTGTAGGGGCGGGTTTCACCAACAACAATCTATGCGTAAAATAAACAATCTTCTAAACCCGCCCCCACCCCACGGTAAATCGAAATGTAATGTAGGGGCGGGTTTCACCAACAATCTATGCCTAAAATAAACAATCTCATAAACCCGCCCCCACCCCACGGTAAATCGAAATCCACATGAAATTTATGGCAAAAATAAGATTAGCCGCTGGTTAATTTAGTCCAATAGCGATCGTACACGTCTATAAATTTTCCTACCGGAGCAACACCTTCGCAATTTTTCAAAGTTGCCTCCGAAGGGAAAAGAATTTCATTTTCGCGGACTTCCGGCGTCAGCAAACTAAAAGCATCTTCAGAAGGAGTTGAGAAACTGAGCCGTTCTACTAAAGAAGCAGCGACATCCGCTTGCAGCATAAAGTTAATCCACTTATAAGCTGCTTCGGGATTGGGAGCACCTTTAGGAATTACTAAAGTGTCAGTCCACAGAGAAGAACCGCTTTTTGGCACAACATAGCGCAATTTGTCATTATCTGGGATTACCTCATTAGCATCAGAAGAATAACACATAGCTACCTTCAAATCCCCCGTCAGCATTTGCGGCCGCCAAGCATCAGTGGTAAAAGATGCGATCGCCGGTTTGAGTTCCACCAACTTTTCGTAAGCTTGTTTCACTTGCTCTTGGTTCGTAGAATTGAGAGAATAGCCCAACATCCGCAACGCAGCGCCCATCACTTCTCGAACATCATTTGCCAGCGTCATTCGCCTTGCTAACTCCTGTTTGTGCTGCCACAAATACTCCCAATCTTCAGGAGCTTCTTTGAGCTGTTCGCTGTTGTAAATTAAGCCTGTGGTTCCCCAACTCAAAGGGACGCTGTAGCGGTTTCCTGGGTCATAAACAGGGTTTTGGAACTGTTTTTTTAGTCGATCGAGTCCGCCCAAAATCGAGTGGTCTAATTGGCTCAACAGCCCCAGTTCCGTCATCTGAATCACCATGTAGTCAGACGGGTAAATGATGCTGTAGGCGCGGCCACCGCCAGCTTGAACCCTAGCCAGCATCGCCTCATTGGAGTCAAATACGTCTGCAACCACGCGAATGCCTGTTTTTTCGGCAAAGCGATCGAGCAAAGCGTTATCGGTATAGCCTGCCCAAGTATAGATGAAAAGTTGGTCGGCATCACCTTTGACGGGAGGAGCAGATTGTACGTCTGCAAGTCGCCAGCCGCAACTCGAAACAGCTAACCCGGAAATTGTCGCCGCCGAATTTTTTAGGAACTGACGGCGTGTAGAATTAGCCGGGAAAATCCTGGAAATTGGTAAGTTAGTCGGAGGCACAGTTCGATTTTAGATTTTAGATTTTAGATTTTAGATTTGGAGATTGAAGATTGAAGATTAGGGAATTGGTAATTGGGAATTGGGAATTGTCCTATGTTATTTGTTAGGAGAACCCACCACCAACAAATAACCAATGACTAATGACTAATGACTAATGACTAATACCAACTACCAACTGCCAACTGATTAATTCCGATCGGTCAAAGCCAGACAATCAGTAGTTCCCCAGTAAGCGTAAATCGGCGTGTGCGGATCTGGGAAAGAGCCGCCGGTATTTGGCTGGCGCACAGTAATTTTATCGCCCGACGACAACTCAACCACGTAATGAACGTGCGTGCCCATGTACATAGTATTTTTGAGCCGCCCTTCAAAACAGTTGACCGACACTTCCGGCTGGTAGAGATTCAAATATACTTTTTCCGGCCGGACGCTGACCACAACAGAGTCGCCTGTGACACCACTCCACATATCCGACTGCTGAACGATAATTTTCAGATTGGCTGATGTGCGAACTGTGATAGTCGATCGGTCTATCGATTCTACCGTACCCGCAAACAAATTCGTATCGCCAATAAAATCCGCCACAAAAGCCGTCTGGGGACACTCATAAATTTCTTCAGGAGAGCCAATTTGCTCAATCCTGCCCTCGTGCATCACCGCAATCCGGTCAGACAGACTCATCGCCTCTTCTTGGTCGTGAGTCACCATCACAAAAGTCAAACCCAATTCTTGATGTAAATTCGACAGTTCCAACTGCATCTGCTTCCGCAACTTCAAATCCAGAGCACCCAGGGGCTCATCTAGCAGCAAAACCGCCGGTCGATTTACCAGAGCTCTCGCCAAAGCCACCCGCTGCTGCTGGCCGCCCGACATTTGACCGGGAAACCTGTTGGCGAAAGATTCCATTTTCACCAATTGCAAAACTTCCCGTACCCGTTCTTCAATTTCTGCTTTCCCCAGCTTTTTGATCCGCAATCCAAAAGCGATATTGTCCCAGACATTCATGTGTCCGAACAAAGCATAGCTTTGAAACACAGTATTTACCGGACGGCGGTAAGCTGGAGTGTTGGTCATCGACTGGCCGCGAATCATCAATTCGCCCGCCGAGGGAGTCTCGAACCCAGCGATTAAGCGCAGCGTCGTAGTCTTGCCGCAGCCGCTAGGCCCGAGGATGCTAAAAAATTCTCCTTGGCGGATGTTGAGGTCAACTCCACGGACTGCGGTTTCGCCGTTAAATACCTTAAAGACCTTGCGGAGTTCAACGTCAAGCGCTGTATCCGTTGCTGTCGTACCTTGGTTGAGTGCTGTCTGAAACATATTCGCCCTTTCCTGGGGGTAATGCACGCTACTTAAATACAGTTTAAGTTTAGACTTTTCTGTATTTTAGGTGAGGAATGTTGGATGTAACAGGTTTTGGGATTTGTTCTTTAAATTCTATCCCAGAGCGCACCATTGTCAGCAACAGGCGTCAGCAACAGGCTTTTCGGCCTGTTCCACAAAAAAATTTACTCTTTGTGGAACAGGCCGAAAAGCCTGTTCATAAAAGCCTTATTGAGAAGGGTGCAACATCTCAGAGCGATGGGTCATCTATCTATTTATTCTCAGGACTTGGCGTGGGAGAGGGTTTTTGCGGTTTGTCTGTTTTGGGTGCTTCTGCTTTTTTCCACTCTGACAAAGGTCGCTGGACGGCATTTTTAAAGTCAAAAGGCACTAGCAGCACGGGCAAATTTTGGGCGGAATTTTGAGGGGGCGCTTCCGGCGGATTGGCTTGAGCGTACAAGAAGCGGCCGCTAAAGTCTGTTTTGCCTAAAACTAGGCGGTGAGTTTCCTGGTTGTCCAGCTTTACTGTGACTGTAGCTTGGGGTTGGTCGAGACCGAATTCCGGCAGTTGAGCTGCAGTAATATTAATCGTGCGATCGCTCTTTCCTGTTGCCAGCCTGTCTAGCAAAAAATCCACCGATGCCTGACTTGCGTGTGCTTGCACGGGCAATTTCATTTCCCAACTAGACTTGCCTCCTTTTGTAGCATAAACTCGCTCAAAAGTCAATATTTTTTCGGGAGTTTTGACTGTAAAGAATTGTACGCGATCGGAGTTAAAAGCAAAAATTTTCTGTTTTTCTTCCTTAGCGGCTTCCTCTTTCGGAGACACTTGCATCTCGAACAAAGCAACCAACCCAGTCATGCTAAGCGCGACGGCTATCAATACTAATGTATTTTTCTGCAATTTCATAATAACTGAGAATTGGGCATTGGGAATTGGGCATTGGGAATTGGGCATTGGGAATTGGGCATTGGGAATTGGGGAGTTTGTTATTAATAACAACTGACAACTGTCAACTGTCAACTGACAACTGTCAACTGACAACTGACAACTGACAACAGTCAACTGACAACTGACAACAGTCAACTGTCAACTGTCAACTGTCAACTAACTTATCTTCTCTTCCACCAGATAGCGCCGCCAATTCCCAGTCCGAGTAAAGGCCAAATTAGCCAAGCTAAAACCAGCAATCCTACTTGGATGGCCGTCATGTTAATACGGCGGTTGGTAGCTTTTTTCGGACTGATAGAAAAGCTTTGCTGGTCTGGTTTACTCAACCAACTGACTGAATTGAGAAACACGTCGCTATTGAGTTGTTGGTCAAACCAACCGTTAGTCACAAATTGAGATGTGCCAATTACTACCATTCGCGATGTTTTTCTAGGAGTTGAAGGCGCAGAAGGAGTTGCCGTTGGGCTGGGAGATGCTGTGGGAGAGGTTGTGGGTGTTGGCGAACTTTCTGGAGATGCTGTGGGAGATGCTGTGGGAGATGCTGTGGGTGTTGGCGAAGTCGTGGGTAATGCTGGCGGCGTAGCTTCTTGCGAGACAATCACCGAATAGCTGATTGGGGAAGCTGTTGGTGAAGTTGTCGGCGACGGTGATGTTGTCGGTGATGGTGAATCTGTCGGTGATGGCGAAGTTGTCGGTGATGGTGAAGTTGTCGGTGATGGGGAAGTTGTCGGCGATGGCGAAGTTGTCGGTGATGGTGAAGTTGTCGGTGAGGGTGAAGTTGTTGGCGATGGTGAATCTGTCGGTGAGGGTGAAGTTGTTGGCGATGGTGAATCTGTCGGTGAGGGTGAAGTTGTTGGCGATGGTGAATCTATCGGCGATGGTGAATCTATCGGTGATGGCGATGTTGTCGGCGATGGGGAAGTTGTCGGCGATGCTTGGGGTGAAGGCGAGGGCGAAGTTGGTGTTGGTGAAGGGGAGGGCTTTAAGGGAGTGCTGTCAGTGGACGATCGAACTAAAGCTACACCTAATAATAGCGGTCCTTGTCGATCGGTCTTTTGATCAAACTCCAATTTCTTAGTCGTCAAATCGCTTTCGGCCCAACTTTCCTGACTCGTCCAAATCAGCGGTTTTTCCTCTATCCCTTCTACTGGCGAGGTTTCCAAAGCACGCGCAAACGGATAAAATGAAATACCGTTGCCAAAACTTTGAGTAATCGGATGTTCGCCGTAGCGCCTGACTGTAGGAACCGTGGGGCCCAGGCCAAATCTTTGACCAGTGCCCGAAGCATCGATGGCCAAACGGCTGTCTAGTTTGACGCCCCATTCTTGCAGCAATTTGTCCAATCCCGTATCAATTGCCGGGTCTACCATTAACAATAAACTGCCGCCGCGATCGAGATAAGCTTTTAGTGCTTTAATTTCTGTATCGGAAAACGGTTTGTCCGGCCCGGGAACGATTAAAGCATCTGCATCTTCTGGCACTTCTTTGCGTTCGGTCAAATTCAGCGTTTGGGCGTTGTAGTATTTATCTTTCAAAGCTTTTTCAGCTTGCTGAATTCCGCCTTGACCTTCCTGTAGCGGGCGGGCTCCTTTGCCTTGCAAAAAGTAAACTGTAGCAACGCGAGTGCTCAGGATTTCTTCTAAGCCATTGGTAAGTTTTATCTCTGAAAGACCTTGATTTGGGTCGCTACCAAAAGCAGTGCCACCTTTTTGCAGAACTTGTTTTTTGTCCCCGGATTGCAGGTAAACTTCTCCGATGCTGGTAATGCTAAATTCCCGCGCTTTTCCCGGTTGCGTCTGCGGGTCAACAAACTCGAATTGGAACTTTTCGCCTCCCTCGCGTTTGTAGCTTTGCAGCAATTCTTTAATTTGGGGGTTTTGGATGGGGTCAAATACCCAAACTTTGACTGTTTGTTGCAGGTTTCGCAGTATTTGTTGAGTCTGCGGGGCAAGGGTAAATTGTTGGCTTTCGGTTAAGTCGATGCGGACGGGATAGCGAACGGCTATGAAGTTAATTACTCCGAGAATCACAAAGACGGCGAGGGTAGCAATCAGGGCGTTGGTGCTGGCTTGAGTGGAACGCCGCCCCCAAAAGCTTTGTTCGTAACTCAAATATAGCAGCCAAAGTGCGATCGTCACTGCTCCGGCAATAACTAAACCGACTGTCAATGGTTCCCATACTCCGGATACAAGTGCTGCTGTTACCCCCGCTGCGATGAGGAGGGGGCCCAGCAAAAAAACGTATTTCCAATTTGTTTTGCTAATTTTCATAACGTAAATATTGAGGGAAAAATTTCCGGGTCGAGGATGTTATTCTATATGGCATTAGCCTGCAACCATGCTGTTAAATCTGACGGCTTGTTGAAATCGATCACGGCATCTCCTAGTTCTTCTAATTGCTCTACGCCTAATTGACGGATGCTGTTTTCAGTTTCCGGTTGTATTGTGCCTAAGCGCTTCACTAGCTGACGCAATATTAACGAGAGTTGAGCGGTTTTTGTAACCTGTTCTCTTGCTACATCTATGGCAATCTGCTGGTCTTGAATCCACAGTTCTTGCTTCTGCAATTCATTTAATTCTTCCTGATTGAAATTTTCCTCGCTGGCAATTTTAAAAGCTTTCTGAATTTCGGGAACTGCACTGAGTGTTTCTGGTACTGTCTCCAGAGTGCTGGCTTTTTCGAGAAAGTAAATCCATTGCTCTGCTGTTGTTGCTAATTCTGCTAATTCCTTGGTAAATTTTGGCAGTTCGATAAATACTAATTCTATTGCAGTATCTGGACACTCAAACTGTTGCTCTTTTTCTTGAAAAACAAACCGTGACAAAAATTCTGGCTGATTTTCAAACATTTCAAAGTCGGCAATTTTCAAGGAAATTACTGTTTTTAGTCTTTCGTAGCGTTCTTTTCCTGTTAATTGCTGGCTGTAGCTTTTGGCAGCGTTGTACAAAACTCTGTTCCCAAAGGAAGGCACGTTGATCAGTTGAATTTCAACTAGGGCGATTCTGCCGCCGTTAATTGTGGCTTTGACATCTAGGTGGGTGTCTTGGGTTGGGAGAGTTTGAGGTTCTGGTTGGGAGTCGATTATTTCTAAGTCTTCGATAATCGGCTGTGCTTCATAAAGGATGGCGTTTAAAAAATTAATCAGGATGTCTTTGCTGTCGCTGGAACCGAATATTTTTTTGAACGCAAAGTCGATTTTGGGATTGATAAATCTCATTATTTCAAGAAATTAGTGGAATAACTAACATTAATTGGGGATGGGGAATGGGGAATGGGGCATTGGGCAAACAGGGCATTGGGCATTGGTGGTGTGTCCTTTAATGTGCAATTCTCCAAATCTCCTACTTTCCCCATCTTTCCTCTTTATTCCCCGAAGCCTTCCCTGATGTTTTTAAGAACGCTGATATCGCAAGGCATCGATAGATTGGGCGGTCAGAAATACTCCTAAAATGATGTAACTGGCAAACATAATTAAACTGCTGGTATCGAAAACTCCCTTGACAAGATTGGTATAATTTGTTAGGAGCGACAAATGTCCTAATGCTGTTCCGAAGGCGCCACCGATAGCGACGGCGGCTGCATCGATCACCCAGAGAAATAATACTAGAGCGAAGGTGAGGATGGCTGATAAAATTGTGCTGTCGGTGAGGGAGGAAATAAACATTCCGAGGGATAATACTCCTGCTGCTAGTAAGATTAAGCCGGCGTGGCCTAGCAGAAGAACTCCGGGGAGTACGGGTGGGGTTGAGGAACTGAGGACGATCGCCTCGCAGAACAGCAGGGGCAGCAACATTGTGGTATAAAATGTTAAAACTCCCAGGAGTTTGCCGGTAGCAACTGCCCAGTTTGTTAAGGGCGATGTGGCTAATAGTTCTAAGGTGCCCCGTTTGCGTTCTTCTGCGTAAAGTCCCATTGAGAGTGCAGGTAGTACGAACAAGGAAAGGGAACCCATTATTCGCAGAAAGAGTTGCAGGAATTCGTAAGCAACGTCGATGGGAGGTTCGGTAATTCCCATTTGGTCTCGCTGGCCGATTTGGGGAATTAACCCGTCGGGGGCTAGGAGGATGGCTATTAAAAAGTAGCCGGTGATTAGCCAAAAGACTGCTGCGATGGCATAGGCTAATGGCGATGCAAAATAGCTTTGTAGTTCTTTGCGGTAAATTGCGACAATATTACTAATCATTACTAACATTTAGGAATTGGGAATGGGTAATTGGGCATTGGTAAGTGGTTCATTCTGAGTCCCCTGCAGGTGGTGTTTGGCTGTCGTCGCTATCCTGTTTTTTTCTTTCTATTTGTCGCTTTTTGGTCATAGGCGACTGTTCGGGCCGAGAATCGCTACTCGGTTGTGGCTTTTTTTTAATTGGCCGATTTTTTACAACAGGTTGGGATTCTGGTTGAGAACGTTCGATCGACTTTGGCGCATCTAAAATCGGTTCGGGTTCTGGCTGAGAAAGTTCGATCGACTCTACTGTTTCTACAATAAGTAGATTTTCGACAATCGGTTCTGGTTGAGAAGGTTGGCTCGACTCTACTGTTTCTACAATAAGTAGATTTTCGACAATCGGTTCTGGTGGAGAATACTCGATCGACTTTGGCGCATCTAAAATCGGTTCGGGTTCGGGTTGAGAAGGTTGGCTCGACTCTACTGTTTCTACAATAAGTAGATTTTCGACAATCGGTTCTGGTGGAGAATGCTCGATCGACTTTGGCGCATCTAAAATCGGTTCGGGTGCTGGCTGAGAAAGTTCGATCGACTCTACTGTTTCTACAATAAGTAGATTTTCGACAATCGGTTCTGGTGGAGAATGCTCGATCGACTCTACTGTTTCTACAATCAGTAGATTTTCGACAACCGGTTCTGGTGGAGAATACTCGATCGACTTTGGCGCATCTAAAATCGGTTCGGGTTCGGGCTGAGAAAGTTCGATCGACTCTACTGTTTCTACAATAAGTAGATTTTCGACAATCGGTTCTGGTGGAGAATGCTCGATCGACTCTACTGTTTCTATAATGAGCTGATTTTCGACAATCGGTTCTGGTTGAGGATGTTCTAGCGACTCTATTGTTTCGACAATCAGCAGATTTTCGACAATCGGTTCTGGTTGAGAATGCTCGATCGACTGTATTGTTTCTAGAATGAGTAGATTTTCGACAACCGGTTCTGGTTGAGGATGTTCGATCGACTCTTGCCTTTCTACAGTTTCCAGAAAATCTGCCACTGGTTGCATTTCAGATTCTAAATCGCTTATTTCCTCCGGTGTTTCTGTAATTGGTTCGGATTCGGGTTGAGAATAGTCGATCGACTCTTGCCTTTGGACAATCGGTTCTGGTTCATTATGCTCGATCGACTCTACTGTTTGTGAAACTTCTAGATTTTCGACAATCGCTTCTGGTTGATGATGTTCGATCGACTCTGGTGTTTCGACAACTGGTTCTGGTTCTGGTTGAGAATGCTCGATCGACTCTGGTGTTTCTGGAATGAGCAGATTTTCGACTATCGGTTCTGGTTGAGGATGCTCGATCGACTCTACTGTTTCGACAACTGGTTCGGATTCTGGTTGATGATGCTCGATCGACTCTAAGGTTTCTGAAACTTCTAGATTTTCGACAATCGGTTCTGGTTCATGATGCTCGCTCGACTCTTGCCTTTCGACAACTGGTTCTGATTCTGGTTGAGAATAGTCGAGCGACTCTACGGTTTCTGAAACTTCTACATTTTCGACAATCGGTTCTGGTGGAGAAGGTTCTATCGGGAGTCTCTCACTTTTATAAAAAACATTTTTTACAAAAGTGAGCATCCTGCTTGCTTGTTTAGATATCTGTAGCGAGTAAGATCCTCGGGTTCCTGTGACACCCAAACTGAGATGCTTCGCTTCACTCAAATCTACGGTTTCTGCAACTGGTTCTGATTCTGGTTGAGGATGTTCAATCAACTCTGCGGTTTCTGCAACTGGTTCTAATTCGGGTTGAGGATGTTCACTCAAATCTACGGTTTCTGCAACTGGTTCTAATTCGGGTTGAGGATGTTCACTCAAATCTACGGTTTCTGCAACTGATTCTAATTCTGGTGGAGAAAGTTCTATCGGCTCTACGGTTTCTGCAACCGGTTCCGATGCTGAATGAGAATCATCAAGCAACTCTTCAGTTTCTGCAACTGGTTCCGATGCTGAATGAGAATCATAGAGAGACTCTGGTTTATTTGAAACGGGCAGATTGTCCGGGATGATCGTCGGTTGTGATTCCGATTGATGAGAATCGGCGATCGAGTCTTGAATTTCTGCCGCTTCTTGCAGATTTCGATCGACCTCCGGTTCGCTGTGAACCAGATTTTCTTCGGGTTTCTTTTCAGCCGCTGTCAGCCTTAAAAAGACATCTTCGAGAGTAGCGCGAGACCGGCGCATTTCGCACAGTCCAAATCCAGAGGCGACGATAGCTGTAGCAATTTCTCGTCCGGGTTCTCTTTCCGGTTCGCACAAGGCCCGCAGGCGGTAGCGATTCACTAAAAATTGCTGGCTTGGAATCAATTCGATCGATCGAACTCCCGGCAATGTTTCCAAAGAAGGCAACAGCAGACTGTTTACCAAATCCCCCTCGCCTTCAACTTCGAGTTCGTAACCCTCTCCGACAGCCAACTCTCCCATCAAATTTTCGGGAGTACCCGCAGCGACGATTTTACCGCGATTGATGATGGTGACGCGGTTGCAAGTCATGCTGACTTCCGGCAGAATGTGCGTGGAAAGGATGATTGTGTGCTGGCCGCCAAGACTTTTGATTAAATTGCGGACTTCGATGATTTGTCGGGGGTCGAGGCCGACGGTTGGTTCGTCTAAGATAATGACCGGTGGATCGTGGACGATCGCCTGTGCGATACCGACGCGCTGCCGAAATCCTTTAGAAAGCTTGCGGATTAAAACTTTGCGTTTATCAACCAGTCCGCAGCGTTCGATCGCGGAGGTAACTCGTCGCGCGCGATCGCCCGCAGGTACTTGCTTAATCCTGGCGACAAAAAACAGAAACCCTTCCACACTCATTTCTGGATACAGTGGCGGGTTTTCCGGCAGATAACCGATGCGCTGTCTGACTCCCATCGAGTTTTCGTGAACATCGAGGCCGGCGATACGGGCCGTACCGCTGGATGCCGGCAAATATCCCGACAAAATCCGCATGGTTGTGGTTTTACCAGCGCCGTTTGGCCCCAAAAAACCGAGAATTTCTCCTGATTCGACCGAGAAGGACACGTCCGCGATCGCTGCGGTCGAACCGTAAGTTTTGCTTAAGTGTTCTACTTCAATCATTTGTCAGAAGTGACGCGATTTTAGGTTTGAGATTTTAGATTTACTTTGCCAACCACAGGCGGGACGCCTGTTCCACGAAGTGGAGAGTCCCCCCAGCACAGCGGGTCGATCGAATTTATGGCTCAAATGCTAATTTGATTTTGTTTCCCAGTGTAGTCTGGCAAGAACCAAATCTATCATAAGTGTCGATCGGACTTTGAAGCAAAATGCTAGGTAGTAGGGTGCCAAGCCCGGAAATGAGTAGCCGATGTACATCGAATCGCTACCAACCGACGCACCCTACCAGTAGAGTCCGTGCCTACCCGAACCCTCAACTAGCTGCCTTCGATGTTGTTAGGCGCTGTTTCTAGGTTGATATCGGCATTAAAAACAATCACAAATTGAGCCTTGGGGATTAACTGCCGGACGATCCGCAGATAGCCGTCAGCATCGGAATGCCTGAAAAAGTGGGCCACAGTGATTCGCTGCATATTGGGAAGCAGGCGAACAACCAACCACCTGTTAAGGCGCTGTTTGTAGGGCATAATTAAGTTTGTCTCCATTCAGTGTTGGAGCAAAAGCCAGTTCAATGCTTGTCTAGGGCGCGGACTGGCTTTTGACCTTTGTTAGACTTTGTGTCTATATCTAGGTTATGACACGAACTACATATAGTCAACTGAATAAATAGAATAAACTGAACTAAGTACGGGATAGATAATGACGCTGGGGCAAAAGCTAAGAGAAAGACGTGAAAGTCTAGGTTTGACTAGAATACAAGTGGCAAGAGCGTGTAATGTGGTGGAATCCACAGTTATCAACTGGGAAACCGACAGACACGTCCCCAAGCTATACCCAGCACAGATGAAAGCCCTGTGCGACTTATTGAAATTCTCGATCGAAGATTTAGTCGTGTAGCTTCGGGAGTTAAAATAAAGTAGGTTGGACAATCGCGCTTTTTTGCAGAGAGGGCGATCGCTTTCTATTTAGATTACTGCTGAAATTGAGCCAGCAACCAAGCCCCTACCTGTGCTTGATCTTCAGTGCGACTCCGCCGCAAAGCCTCTTCCAACACAGCAATAGTTAATCCCGGCAAAACTTCCGATCGCACAAGCCGCCGACTGCCATTATCAGCAATAATAGCAAAGGCAATAATTTGAGATTTCTGCACGTCTACTACCCAATATTCAGCGACTTTTAACTCTTCGTAAAGCAACCGTTTTTCACCAATATCATCAGCCAAAGTTGAGTCCGCAACCTCTATCACTAAATCTGGCGGTGGGGTAACATCAAGACTTGCGATCGAACTTCCCCTCGGTGCTAATTGCGCTCTTTCTCCAATATAATATGATACATCCGGTTGACACTCTCGCACTCCAGTTTTCCGGTAGCTACAGTTATCCAATCCGTTAAGAGAAATACCTTTGATAGTACAAAATAGATTAATTGCGAAAAGTGCGATCGCATTATCTCGTGAATGATCAGGCCCTACTGACATAGTTTCAATCCTCATTTGTCCGTTGCGGTAATAGCATTTTGCTTTACTGTAAGCTGGGTCATCTGCCATCGCGATGAACTCTTCCCAGGTTGCTACCACCCAGATATCAGTTGGCAATTTAGTCTTTAGTCCACTCATTTTTTTATCCCAAATATCTCGATCGTATAACACCACTCAATCAAACGCAAACCCTGTTCTCTCTACTCTTCCTCTGCGCCCTCTGCGCCCTCTGCGGTTAAATAAAAAAAATCTCAACTCCTTTTCCAAATCTTAATTTCCCCCAACCAACCCGCACTAACAATAGTCTTCCCATCGCTGCTAATAGCCACAGCACTAACATAGCCAGAATGCCCGCTCAAATTACCTCTCAAATCCCCCGATCGCACATCCCAAAGTCTCACACTCTTATCCCAACTCCCAGTAACCAGCGTAGTGCCATCCCGACTGAATGCCACCGACCAAACCCCGTCAGTATGCCCGCTTAAACGCCGAATTAACTGCCCGTTTCCGGCATTCCACAACCCAACAGTGCCATTGCTGTTTCCCGCAGCTAAACTTTTGCCGTCGGGAGTAAAAGCTAGCGACAAAACAGCCAAGTTTTTGCCGCCAATCGTGCGAATTGCTTGACCGCTAGCTAAATTCCACAACCTAATTGAACCATCTTTACTGCCGCTAGCTAAAGTTTTGTTGTCGGGGCTAATTGCAACAGCATTCACCAACCCAGAATGCCCGGTCAAAGTCCGCAGCAGTTCCCCCGTTTTCGGGTTCCAAATCTTAATCGTTTTGTCCCAACTGCCGCTGGCTACAAATTGACCATCAGGGCTAACGGCAACGCTCGAAACTGCATTGGAATGCCCGCTCAAAGTGCGTACAACCGCACCAGTTTCTAAATTCCAAATTTTCACAGTTTTGTCGTCGCTGCCGCTAGCTAACACCTGGGAGTCCGCACTCGCGGCCAGTGCGTTTACGGCTTCCGTGTGACCTTGCAGGGTAGTTTTTAATTGCCCGCTGGGAAAATTCCAAACTGAGATAGTGCCGTTGCTATTTCCTGTGGTAAAATAAGCTGAAGCAAGGGCAAGGGAACTGACAACTTCCGAAGGCCCTTTGAGGGTATTTGTAGCAGCAAAGGCGATCGCACTTGCGGGCGTGCGGGGCGCATTATTCGCCGGAGTTTTAGGGTTTCCGGCAGTAGGAGATTGGGGAACGACTGGCAGGGAAATAGTCGATCGCCATTTCATGAAAGTATTAATTTCTATTCCCGCCGCCACGATTTTATCGGAGTTTTCCTCTAACCTGACAATGCCGTTAATTGCGACAACTCGCCCTGCATCATCGAGCACCGGGCCCCCGCTCATGCCCGCTCTCACTAAGTTGTTGTATACCAAAGTATAGCCGTTCCAGGGAGTTTGGCGGCCGGTAAGCTGACCTTCCGTGGCGATGAAAATCGGCTGTCTCAGGGAACCGCCGGATATCGGCCAGCCCGCCACATAAGCCTTGTTTCCCTTAGTTGCTGCGGAATTGGCTAATTGAGCCAAGGGGTAGCTTTGAGTGCTGCTGAAAGGTACGATCGCCAAATCCGCACCGGGCATTCGCCGCACGAGGCTATAGTATACAGAGTGAGCTTTGCCGTCGGGAGTTACGACCTCGTAATCGCCGGCTTTATCGACAACGTGCCAGTTTGTGAGAATATAGTATGTGCTGCCCTGCTTCTCTAAAATTACTCCTGAACCGCCTTTTGCCCCCTGGATGCGAACAGTAATTTGTTGGGCAACGGTTTTAACTTTGTCGGCGGTTAATGCGAGGGCGATTTGAGGTGATGTCAGTGGGATGAGGGCGATCGAACTCAGGGCGATCGTAGCACTCAAAATAGCCGGAATTGTTCTGCTGTAATTCATTATTGTGTCAATTTAACATACCCACATATCAACTGACGGAAAAGTTATCCGGTTTGTGGCATATTTACAACGCGAAAATGCCTGCGCGATCGAACTTTCGACATTCGCACAAGCCTCACAATATTTGACACAGCCCTCTGGCTAGCAGAAAAATTTAGAATTGGGAACCACAAATAGACTCAACCATAGCAACTGGCTTATCTCTATTTTGATCTCGGCAAATGATACTTTCAGCCCTACGCTGCCGCGAATATTCCCCATTAGCCATCCAGCCGAGGGGTGCGCCTGCGATCGCGCCGACTGCTAAACCAGTGATGAGGCTCCAAACAAGATGCTTTCTGGCGATCGGGTTTTGTTGCATAAAAATTTATCCTAAAGACTCACCCTTAGAAAAAATATCACAAATAAAATTTACTTTCTTCCTCCTATTTACTTATTTCCTAAGTAGTAACCCACCCTAAGTAGGGTGCGAATTACGCACCTTACTGAGTATGTAGGCTGCCCAATTTTATGCTAAATCAAAAAGCAAAATTTCTGCATCTGCTGCCGCTTCAATCACCACCTCATACTCACCGCTAACCGCCGCAGCGTCGCCATTTTTCAAGGTCAAACCGTTCAGCAAAACCGAGCCGCGAGCCACTTGCACCCAAGCATGGCGATTCGGCTGCAAAGCATGAGAAACCCGCGATTCTTTATCCAAAACAGCCGCATACAAATCAACATCTTGATGCACTTTCACAGCACCATCTCTCGCATCTCGCGCCGCCACTAAGCGCAGTTTTCCGTGCCTTTCTGCTAGGGGAAATTCGCGCTGCTCGTAACTCGGCTGCAAGCCTTTTGTATCGGGTAACAGCCAGATTTGCAGCAAATGAACCGGGTCTGTTTGCGAGTTATTGAACTCGCTGTGCTGGATACCCGTACCTGCACTCATCCGCTGCACTTCACCGGGTTTAATCACTGCACCGGTACCCAAACTATCCTTGTGTTCTAATGCTCCTTCTAATACATAAGTAATGATTTCCATGTCGCTGTGGCCGTGAGTGCCGAAACCTCTGCCGGGGCTAACGAAATCCTCATTAATTACCCGCAAAGAGCGAAAATTCATATAATTTGGATCGTAATAGCCGGCAAAAGAAAATGTGTGGTAACTGTCCAGCCAACCGTGATTAGCGTGTCCTCTTGCTTCACTTTTTCTGACGGTAATCATTTTCTGAATCCTCAGTGAAATTTATCGGGTGTTTCTTTGATGTTTTTATTTTAAACCGAGTCAAGCTATTATGGATAGTACGCACTTAAAAGTGCGGTACTTACCAAAAAGATACTATGCAAGTCCAAGAAGTAAAGGTCGATCGAGCAAATTGCCCTGTAGAACGCACTCTAGAGGTGATAGGCGGGCGCTGGAAAGTCTTGATTCTGCGGGAGTTGTTTCCAGGAGTGAAGCGCTTTAACGAGCTGCAACGAGCTGTCAACGGCATTACTCAGAAGATGCTGACGCAGCAACTGCGGGAAATGGAATCAGATGCGATCGTGCACCGGGAAATTTACCTGCAAGTGCCGCCAAAAGTTGAATATTCGCTAACGCCTTTGGGCGAAAGTCTCAAACCGATTATTAATGCCATGCACGAATGGGGAATTCAGCATATTAGCGAAGATGGAAAATGAGCGGTTTCTAGATGGTTTTTTCCGTCTTCCGACAGATTTCAAATTTTCAACCTAGTTCAACAATAATAATATGAACAACATAGAGCGTCTCGCCACCCTCAACCGCATCCGCAAACTCAGCCGCCTGATGGATACCGCCATTGGCATCCCCGGCACTAAATTTCGCATTGGTTTAGATCCCATTATCGGTTTAGTTCCGGGTGCTGGGGATATCGTAGATACCGCGTTTTCCGCCTACCTAATTTATTTAGCAACTCGATTCAACATTCCCCAAAAAACTCTAGGGAAAATGGTTTACAACATCGGTCTAGAAGCCGTTGTGGGATCAGTACCTTTAGTAGGAGATATCTTCGATGCTTTTTATAAATCAAACATGAGGAATCTGGCCCTTTTAGAAGCACATCTCGAAGAGGCTGAACCCGAACTAGCCGCAGTTGCCGAACCTGTTCCTCAATCTATTAAATTGTAGGTACGGGTTTCACAAACAATAATTGTAAATAACCAGCAATCTCTCAAGCCCGCCCCCACCCAACGAGAAATCCCCGTGCCTATTTTTCCCATTTAAAATGTAGGGGCGGGTTTCACCAACAATAATTGTAAATAACAAACAATCTCTCAAACCCGCCCCCACCCAACGAGAAATCCCCGCGCCTATTTTTCGCATTTAATATATAAATCAAGGTTGATGTGGATGATTTGTTAGGTGGGGGCGGGTTTCTTAGATTGTTCATAGCTGGCCGGTATTATTTGTAAAACCCGCCCCTACATTTTAATCATTGATGTCGTTTAACCGCTTCCACGAAAGCAATAACATCCGCTTCCAAAGTATTAAAAGCCGTTACCAGTCTAACAGTACATTCATCCCACCGATAAAACAGAAAGCCCTCAGCTAAAACCGCTGTAATTACCGATTCGGGAAGTTGAATAAAAATCTCGTTGGCTTCAACCCGATGGCAAAAATTCGCTCCCTCAACTCCCGCCAAACCTGCGGCTAATTTGGCGGCCATATTATTTGCATGAGCCGCATTCTTCAGCCACAAATCATCCGTTATATACGCTTCCAACTGCGCCGACAAAAACCGCATTTTCGAGAAAAGATGCCCGCTGCGCTTGCGGTAAAAAGGGAAAGTCTTTGCTAATTCGCGATTTAAAAAAACCACAGCTTCCGCAGCCATCGCGCCGTTTTTTGTCGCTCCAAACGAGAGAATATCTACACCAGCGCGCCAAGTGATATCCGCAGGAGAACAGCCCAAACTCGCGACAGCATTGGCAAAGCGAGCTCCATCCATGTGCAGGTGCAAATTGTGAGCGCGAACTACTTCCGAAATATGGGAAATGTCCGCTGGATTGTAGACTGTGCCGGCTTCCGTTGCTTGAGTGATGCTGACGGCTGCGGGCTGTACGTGATGGACGACACCTGCACCAGCGCGATCGAGTATTTTTCCTAAAGTCTCTGCCTCTATTTTAGCATGATTTCCTGTTACTGTTACTAACTTTGCACCGCCTGTAAAAAACTCCGGCGCGCCGCATTCATCTACATTAATATGAGATGCCGCGTGACAGTAAACAGCGCCGTAAGGAGGAGTAACAACCGCAAGGGCCAGAGCATTAGCAGCAGAACCAGTTGCTACCGGAAAAACAGTCACCGATGTCTCGAACAAATCCGAAAATTTAACTTGCAAACGCTGTGTATATTCATCATCTCCGTAAGACATCACAGCACCGCAATTAGCCGCTGCAATCGCAGCCATAATCTCCGGCGAAACCCCGGTTGCATTGTCGCTACAAAAATTCATTAGAATAATTGGTAAATAGAATCTATAATATAACTCAACACTCAAGAGTCAACACTCAAGCATTAAACCACGAGGCAGAATTATGGCAGAATACCGCCAAATAGAATACCGCATCGGCAAAGACGGCAAAATTACCGAAACCGTCCTCAACGCCACAGGTTCGAGTTGCACCGAAACCACCGCCGGAATTGAAAAAGCCCTCGGAAAAGTAGAATCTCAAGACTTGCTGCCAGAATACTACCAAGGCGAAGAAAATTTGGTCGTTGAACAAACGCAGACTTTAAAACAAGTTTAGAAGAGTTAAAGATGTTTGATATCCTGGGTGCAACAGTTGATGTAACAACAGTGCCTGCCTTCAGCTTCGCGCTAGCTATCGGGGGCATTTTTCTAATTTTAGTGTACGTTTATGCTGCATCTGAGGCGGGAGATGCGATCGAGTTTAAGTACGATACAATTCTGCGGGAACGCATGAATCAGCTAGACATTCTCGATTGGCAAGATTTAGGCGAAAAAGCAGGCTTAAGTCGCTTTGGGGTGCGCTTAGTGCGGCAGGGAGACGTGGGAAAACTCACCCTAGACCAACTGAGGCGGCTGGCAACAGTGCTGAATTTGAATTTTCAAGAGTTCGATCGCACTTTGAGCGCGCTGCCAATATCGGCTACAATCACAACTAATCCCAGCGAAATAGAAGAATTGAGGCAGCAGTGTTTCCGGCTGCGAGAAGAATTGCAGCAGCAAAAAGCTCAACTAACTGCCGATTTTCGCCGCGCTACCTTTGAACAGTTGCAAACTTTGTTAACCAACTATCCCGCCGCCCGCAAAATGGCAGAAGCCAAGCCGGATATGCCCGCCAAAAATCTCTCAGCTTTGTTTACTCCCTTAGAAAACCTGTTATCAAGCTGGGATTTTCAAACAATCGGTTCTGCGTGGGAACAAACTCCTTACAATCCGCAGTTGCACCAGCCGGATGTTGAGGATATAACAGAAGGAGAATTAGTTTATATTCGGTTTGTCGGCTATCGCGAGGGAGAGCGAATTCTTACTCCTGCTAAAGTTAGTCGCACCCTGCCAGCGGGAATGAAAAATTAAATTTTAAATTTAAAATCACCATGACTACAGTTGCCATTGACTTCGGCACCAGCAACACGGTTGTCTGCATTCTTAACCCGGATACGCAAACACCAGAAACTTTGAGATTGGGCGAGATGTCCCGCATTTTTAAAACCAAGAATTCGAGCGGAGATGTTCGAGAAATATCTGTAGTGCCGACTTTAGTCTTTGTGAACAAGGCGGGAGAGTTGGTGTTAGGAGAAAAAGTGCGATCGCAGCGTTTGGGACAATCCCAGCCCGACCGTTTTTTCAAAGCTTTTAAACGCAATTTAGCTGCCGATTTTCAGCCGCCGCCCCGCAATATCGACGGCGAAACCTACACAGTCGAATCAGTAGCTGAACAGTTTATCAAAACTATTTGGAAACAATTATATTTACAAAATATACAGGCAGACAAAGTAATTTTTACCGTCCCCGTTGGATCATTTGAGCGATATCTAGATTGGTTTCGCGACTTAGGAGAAAGTTTGGGAGTTGCGGAAGTTCAGGTAATAGATGAATCCACAGCCGCCGCCCTGGGATATGCAGTAAAACGCCCCGGCTCTCTAGTTTTAGTAGTTGATTTTGGCGGCGGAACTTTAGATTTAAGTTTAGTTCGCACTGCTGTAACCCCCCCCTTACCCCCCCTTAGCAAGGGGGGGAGAAATCTCGATTCCCCCCTTAGTAAGGGGGAGATAAATCTCGATTCCCCCCTTAGTAAGGGGGAGATAAATCTCGATTCCCCCCTTAGTAAGGGGGAGATAAATCTCGCTCCCCCCCTTAGCAAGGGGGAGATAAATCTCGCTCCCCCCCTTAGCAAGGGGGGGCTGGGGGGGGTGCGTGCCGAAGTGTTAGCAAAATCCGATGCTTATGTAGGCGGCGAAGATATTGACATCTGGATTGTCGAAGATTATTTGCGGCAAATTGGTTCATCGCGGGCAGAAGTCGGCCCAATTGGCTGGCAAAATTTATTAGACATAGCGGAAAAATTAAAAATTCAGCTTTCTCAAGTTAATGAGGCGAAGGAAAGCTGGTTTGACGATGAAAATTTTATGTCTTACGACTTGCAGCTAAACCGAGAGAAGCTTGAGGAAATTCTGGAATCTAGGCAGTTGTTAGAACAGTTGCGGGAAAGTTTAGATGAAGTGCTGATTATTGCACAGGGAAAAGGTATCGGTAAAGCAGATATCGAACAGGTTTTGCTGGTAGGAGGAACTTCTCTAATTCCGGCTGTATCTAACTTAGTGGTTTCGTATTTTGGGCGGCAAAAAGTCCAAAGAGACAAGCCTTTTGAAGCAGTGGCGCACGGTGCTTTAGCATTGACACAATTAGCGAGTGTTGACGATTATTTGCGCCACAGCTATGCAATTCGCCTCTGGGAACCTTATGCTAAAGCTTATGCTTATTCGCCGATATTTAGCAAGGAAATGAAGTATCCCTGCCAAAGTTCCGAAGAGTTGACGTTGCAAGTGGCAATTGAAGGGCAAAGGGAAATTCGGTTAGATATTGGGGAAGTTGCGGAGGTATTGCAAGCGGAGGTTATTTTTAACGAAAAAGGGCAAATGATGAGCAGCTTACTCAACAAACAAACGGATTTTCGCTCTCTGGAAAGCCACCACCAGCAGGTTTGCGTAGCGCATTTGAATCCGCCTGGGGTATTGGGAATTGACAGGGTTTCGGTGAGTTTTGAGGTGGATGAGAGGCGGGTTTTGTTGGCGACGGTGCGGGATTTGGTGACTGGTAAGGTGTTGGTGGAAAAAGGGGCGATCGCCAAACTGCAATAATGGTAAAATCTCAAGTATCATCGGTATTTTTTAGTTAAGTTAAGGACTTTTAAAATGTCATATAGTGAATTTACTACCATCACCAAAGTGCGTGCAGCATTTAACCTCACTGTTAATGAAAAAACTGTTTTGTTTGCAGATGTAGAATCAATTGCACCTAGCGAATATCTCAAAACAACCCTAGCAGAATATATCCCTCTCGCCAATGCTATCAATACTGAAAAAGCTCGATCCGAGTTAATTATTGCTCCCGTATTATTAGAAGTACGGCGCATTTTAAACTTCCAAATCGGCTTTTTTTCCGGCACGGAATTTAATGCCGATCCCGAAAGTGGACTTAACGGGTACTGCGATTATATCCTCACCGCATCCAGCGATTTGTACGAAATCAGAACACCAGTTGTAACCTTAGTAGAAGCCAAAAATGAAAACATCAAAAACGGATTAGGACAGTGTATTGCTGAAATGTTGGGAGCCCAGCGATTCAATCAACAGCAAAATGATGAAATTGAGGCGATTTACGGAGGTGTTACCACGGGAAATGCTTGGAAGTTTCTCAAATTGGTAAATCAAACAGCTTTTATTGACTTGAACGATTATTATATTAACGAAGTTGACAAAATTCTCGGAATTTTAACAAAACCTTTACGAAAAGACTAAAAACAACGATTGAAATCAAATTTATGCCCCCATGAAAAAGCAACAAAATAAATTCAGCCACCTGACGGCAATGGAAAGAATTTCCCTGTCCTTTCCAGCCAGATTTTTATTGGATAAAAACTTGCTGCAAGGCAAAGTCTTAGATTTTGGGTGCGGCTTGGGCAGCGATGTTAGATTGTTGCAGCAAAAAGGCTTCGATATTACGGGTTATGACCCTTATTATTTCCCGGAATTCCCCGAAGATAAATTCGACACAATCATTTGCTTTTATGTTTTGAATGTTTTGTTTCCCGAAGAACAAGCTAATGTCCTGATGGAAGTGTCGCACCTGTTGAAACCGGGAGGGCAGGCGTATTTTGCGGTGAGAAGGGATATCAAAAAAGAAGGCTTTCGAGAACATTATGTCCACAAAAAACCTACATATCAGTGCATTGTCAAACTTCCTTTTAAGCCAGTTCACCTAGATGAGTCTTGCGAAATTTACAAATACGTGCATTACAATCATCAAAGAAATTCAACTAATCACTGCATATTCTGCAATCCGTATAAAAACCTAATTTTGCTAACTGAATCAGCAACAGCTTATGCGATGTTTGACGGTTATCCCGCCAGCAAAGGTCATGTTTTAATCATCCCCAAGCGTCACGTTGCCAATTATTTTGAACTGCCGTTTCGAGAGCAATCCGCTTGCTGGTTTATGGCTAATAAGGTGCAAGAAATGTTAAGTAAAGAGTTTCAGCCAGACGGTTTTAATGTGGGAATCAATATTAATAAACAGGCTGGTCAAAGTCGCAGTCACGCGGCTATTCATGTTATCCCCCGCTACAATGGCGATGCGGCTGGGAATAAAGGCGGAATTAGGTATGTGATTCCCAAGAGTGAAAAATAAAAGTTAGCCAATTGTGAAAGGAATTCTTTTTTACCGCAGAGGCGCAGAGAACACAGAGGAATAGAGAAGAGAGGAATTCATAATTTTTGTAAGGATTGTTATATTTGAGCAAACGGCGAGCAAAATAGAGTTAAAATGTGTTGGCAAGGTCTAAAACTACACATTAGCAGCAATTTGGTGTTCTGTTTATGTCTAAGCGCAAAAAGCAAGCATGGCTCAAGGAAACTCTAGAACTCAAAGAAGACCACAATTGGAAGTCAAAGCCGGGAACCCGAATTTTTGTAGCAGGAAGAGGTGCAGTCCGCTTTGATGTCCCGGAAGATTGGCATTTTGAACCGGATACTAATTCGTTCCGGTTTACGGATAAAAAGCCGCCGGATGATGATTGTCGTTTGGAGGTTTCGTTTAATTTGCTACCACCTAATAACTGGGCAGATTTTCCGCTGGTGCCGCTATTACAGAAGGTAGTTGAAGATGATACGCGAAATCCGATCGCTTTTGGGGAAATTATCCAATTGAAGCGGCAAACTGCCCGCGTTGTTTGGACTGAATTTAAGTTTATCGACCCTCCAGAACAGCGGGAAGCTTATTCGCGAATCTGTATTGGATTGGGTTCTAATGTTCAGTGTTTGATTACTTTTGATTACTGGGTTGACGATGCAGAGCGTTTGACTCCTGTCTGGGATACGGTGATGGATTCGTTAGTTCTGGGTTTGTTTATCAGCGACCCTCGAACGGGGTTCGCACGTCCAGACTAGACCGATTTTCTGGGAAACTTTCAACAACTAATTTTGCTAAGTGTTGAATTGGCAAGCCACCAGTCAGTAAATTTAGAACCTACATTAAACTTTACAACCGCTTTGCCATGTAAATATCTGGCTTGCCAATTCCGTTCGCGTCGGGCATCACTCCCACGATCGCAAAACCCATCTTTTGATAAAATTCGTAGGGATGACCGCGCAAATTTCTAATTTTGGCGACGTGTTCCCAAACGTTAGGATAAAGATTGATGCCTGAAAGAGTGGTTTGATTGTCTTCGTCGTCGGTACCCACCCACAGCACGATCCCTCCCCGGTTTTTAGCTTCTGCTGCTAAATCAGCTACGAGCGATCGACCAATTCCTTGTCTGCGAAATTCTGTTCCCACTACCAGCGGGTGCAGTTCCCAAACATTACCGTCATACTGTTTAATCCCGCCAATCCATCCCAAAACTTGATTGTTGTCGGCCACAGCAATTCGACTGATGCGATCGGCTCCCAAAGATTCTTGCACTTCTTGCAAAGCAGAATTTAGATCGGGCCAAGCATCGGGCCAATGCTCTTTAAAACCTTCAACTATTAATTTAGCTACCTGTTGAATTTTTGGCTCGTCAACCGCACGCAAATCTGTAATTTGTACGTTCATGATTTTACATACTAAATCAAGGATTACGGACTAATACGCTCACAAACCGGATTTTAGAACCGGGGTAAACGGCAAAAACGAAGTCAGGACTCACGAGGGCAACATTCGCTACAGCTTGCCCGATAGCCAGATTTCATATTTCATTCTAGGCTAATTTTGCCATAAAATCGGATTTGGCGATCGGGTAAGGGCGATCGATCTTCTGCAGCGATAATTTGCGATCGCTAGTTTGCTAGATTTGAGTCGATCGGCTAATCCTGAAAATGCTATAATTATTAACAAGTTGTGCTTAGGGAGACTACGGAAATGCAGCTCGCACCATTTGAAGAAAAGATGTGGAATAGTTGGTCCCAAAACACACCAGATCATCGCAGGTTCGATCGCGACACATACCAGCGCTACGACTTCAAAGAAACACCAATCGTTACCGAAATTAACCGTGAAAAGCTTCCCCGGTTTGTTGAATCATTAAAACTTTCTAATTATATAGAAATGCGATCGTTCTACCAAAGAAGGGGTCGTTGGACTGCGACGATGAAATCCAGATTGATAGAGTCATTTATTCTCAATATTCCCGTACCTTCAATAATTCTGTATAAACAAGATTTCAAGCCTTATGAAGTCTTGGATGGTGAGCAGCGAATCTCCGCTATTCAAGAGTTTTATGAAAACCAACTAAAACTGACTGAGCTGGAAATTTTGCCTGAATTAAATGGACATACCTACAGCAGACTTCCTCTACAAATTAGGGCTAATATCGATCGCAGATCCATATCCTCAATAGCAATTCTTGCCGAATTAACATCCAATCCTGAAGCAGACAAGTTCCTCAAAAAGAAAACCTTTGAACGTCTAAATACTGGAAGATTAAATTTCAGCCAACAGGAAATGAGAAACATTTTGTATGGTGGAAAGTTCAATGAACTGTTGCTAAGATTAGCGCGCAATCCCATATTTGCTGAAGCTTGGGGAATTCCGACAGACGATAAAAGCCGAGACTTAGAGAAGAACAGTATTTATGAAAAAATGGAAGATGCTGAATTAGTTTTGCGTTTTTTTGCCCTAAGAAATATAGAACATTATCAAATGGAACTGCCAGATTTTTTAGACTTGTATATGATGAAAACTGCAAGTTTTTCCCTGCACGATATTAATTTTCTGGAAGATTCTTTTATAGAAACTCTTTCATTAGCCTATCGAGTTTACGGACAGCATTTATTTAAACCATTCGATCCTCAATCTCAAACTTGGTCTGAACAATCCAATCGATTCTATTATGATGCGACTATGCTTGGTTTTAACAAGCATTTACTTGATGCCTATCAATTAATGTCTGGAAGACATCGCGTTATTGAAGCAACAAAAAACCTCTTTAACCAACCGGAAGCTCGTTTTTTGACAGGAGGTGGAACAAGTAAAGCAGAGATTCAGGAGCGGCTCGGAATATTTGACGAAATGCTTTCGCAAGTTATCGGAGAGTAACTTGCGATGTTTGAGGAGCTGATCGAGAAAGCTAGTGTCAAAATTTCAACAGTTCGTGCGATAATCAAGACTAACCATCGACTTAGAAGAATCGTATTTCGAGACAGTTTAAATAAACAGAAGTTGGCAGAAGATGATGAATTTGCCGCATTAATAGACGTAATTCCTAGCGAAAAGGAGTGGGAAATTTACGATCGCTCTGCTGTTGTAACCCGATTGTATGCTATTTACGAGCGCTTCGTTGAGGATTTAATTTCTGATTGGCTGCGACGGATGCCCGATTTGGTTCCACGTTATTCAGATTTGGGAGAAAAAATCCAAAATACCCATCGAGAGGGTATAGGGCGTTTATTGATTGACATCAAAAAGAATAGGTTTCAACACCTTTCAGTTGAGAAAGTAGTGCAAGGATTATCCTGTGGAATTACTGACACTGGAAAATACGAACTACTTCCTGATGCTTTCCTATTGCACGAGCAAAATTTACGGAAGGAAGTGCTAGAAACAGTTTTGAAAAATGCTGGGATTGATGAGGCGTGGAAATGGGTAATTAACCACAAAGAAATTAAATATTTTGTAGAGGAAGTTGGCGGCAGTCAAAACACGGCAGAAGGAGAACTCAAACAACTGGTTGACTATCGAAATAAAGCAGCACACGGCTCTACAGATGAGATTTTGGGAACTCAAGAACTGTTGGACTTAGGTGATTTTGTTGAGGCTTTATGTAAATCCCTTGCCGATTTAGTCACCTACAATATAATTTTACGCCAGATCGATCGAGGGCTGGTAAGGGAGATTGGAAAAATTACTGAGTGGTTCAAAAAGCCACAAGCAGGCGTAGCCAAAGTTCAGGAAGTTACCTTAACTGTAGGAGGACGTGTTTTTCTAGTTTTAGTTAATGATGAATTGTCGTACTGCTACTCTCCTAAAATTGAGAGCATTCAGCTTAATGATATTTCCCACAATCAGGTGGAAATAACCTCGGAGGCAGAAGTAGGGTTAAAGTTCGATCGGGATGCCAGAATAGGATTGACTATTTATGTAACTAAATCAAACCAAGTTGACTGAATCTTTCGTTAACTGCGAACTGCGATCGCCCCAAAATCCCGACCTAACGATCGCACAAGTGCCGTACAATTAACCCACCATCCGGCATCAACCAACCTGCTAACCCCATGCTTTGCGATTACCTAGTACAAATCCTCACCGCCCGCGTCTACGATGTTGCTCAAGAAACAGCCCTAGAATGCGCCCCGAATCTATCAGCACGGCTCAACAATAAACTTTTGCTGAAGCGAGAGGATATGCAGTCGGTGTTTTCCTTCAAACTGCGGGGTGCGTACAACAAAATGGCGCAACTGTCGCCGGATTTGCTAGCACAAGGCGTCATTGCAGCTTCCGCCGGCAACCACGCCCAAGGAGTCGCCCTCGCCGCCCGCCACCTCGGAACTCGCGCGATCATAGTCATGCCCGTAACGACGCCGCAGGTGAAGGTAAATGCGGTGATAGCCCGTGGTGGAGAGGTAGTCTTGCATGGGGATGCTTACGATGATGCTTACGCTTTTGCGCGTCAATTAGAGGCCCAAAAAGGTATGACTTTTATTCACCCTTTTGATGACCCCTACGTGATTGCTGGACAGGGTACGATCGGCATGGAAATTCTGCGGCAACATCAAAAACCAATTCACGCGATTTTTGTGGCAATTGGTGGCGGCGGATTGATTTCGGGAATTGCGGCCTATGTCAAGCGGTTGCGGCCGGAAATTAAGATTATTGGCGTCGAACCGGTGGATTCCGATGCAATGAATCAATCCCTGAAAGCGGGTAAACGGGTGCGTTTGTCGCAGGTGGGTTTATTTGCTGATGGCGTTGCTGTGCGGGAAGTTGGGGAGGAAACTTTTCGGTTGTGTCAGGAGTATGTGGATGAGATTATTTTGGTGGATACGGATGATGTTTGCGCGGCGATTAAGGATGTTTTTGAAGATACGCGATCGATCTTAGAACCTGCTGGCGCTTTGGCGATCGCAGGTGCGAAAGCTTACGTGGAACGGGAACAAATCGCAGGAGAAACATTAATTGCTGTTGCTTGTGGCGCGAACATGAATTTTGATCGGCTGCGTTTTGTAGCAGAAAGAGCCGAGTTTGGCGAACGCCGCGAAGCCATTTTTGCAGTCACAATTCCCGAACAACCGGGAAGTCTCCGCAGGTTTTGCGAATGTCTGGGCAAGCGCAATTTAACTGAATTTAGCTATCGAATTGCGGATGAAAAAGAAGCACATATTTTTATCGGCGTGCAAATTGAAAACCGTGCGGATGCGGTGAAGATAGCCGCAAGTTTTGAAGATTGTGGTTTCAAGACTTTGGATTTAACTGATGATGAATTAACGAAATTGCACGTGCGGCATATGGTGGGCGGGCGTTCGATGCTGGCAGATCATGAATTGTTTTATCGCTTTGAATTTCCCGAACGTCCGGGTGCGTTGATGAAGTTTGTCGGTTCGATGAGTCCTAACTGGAATATCAGCGTTTTTCACTATCGAAATAATGGCGCCGATTACGGGCGAATTGTGGTGGGAATTCAAGTACCGCCCGATGAGATGCAGGAATGGCAGGCTTTTTTGGATACGCTGGGCTATCAGTATGGGGATGAGAGTCAAAATCCGGCTTATAAGTTGTTTTTGAGGTAGGGTTTATGACTCGGCGGTTTCAACCGCTTCTTGTCAAACGAAGTCCGCGCAACGCGAGACTAAGAAAATGGACGCGAACAAAGTCATGTCTGGTTTTCGACGCATCAAACTTCCGATCGCAAATTCCGCACATCCTCTATACTGAGTCCGGTTGTTTGACTGATAGTTGCATCATCCAGGCGATCGAGCAATTGCCGTGCGATCGCCAGCTTTTCTGCTTGAACGGCTTGGAGTATAGCTCCTTGTTGGTCATAAATAAACATTTCTCGCCGTTCGATATCCGCCAATTCATCAGGTGTTAAATTGACTTGATTTGCGATGTCAAAGGCTTGATGAATCTCTGGAACGCTATCCATTACTGCCGGGACATCCGTTATTGTCCTCGCATATTTCATGAAATATATCCATTTATCCGCAAGGGTTTCTAGCTGGTCTACTTCTTTGGTGAATTTAGGAAGTTCTACAAATACCAACTCGATGTTATTATCGGTATATGGGAGATTGCTCGTTACTTCTTTGTAGACAAATCTCGAAATTAGTCGAGCGCTATTTGCAAACATCTCGAAATCAGTCAGTGTTAATGCTATCACTGGTTTGAGCATTCGGTAGCCTTCTCCTTTTTGCAATTGAAAGGCGTAAGTTTTGGCTGCGTTGTACAAAACTCTCTTGCCGAAAGACTCTACGTTTAATACCTGCATTTCAATAATGACTAGCCTACCATCAATTAGTTTGGCTTTGACATCTAAATAAGTATCTTTCAAGCCTTCGACTTTGGGCGGTAAGTTAGGGTCGATAATTTCTAAGTCTGCAATGGTAGGATTGCCATCGTAAATCATGGCGTTGAGAAAGCTGATGAGAATGTCTTTGCTTTCTGAGGAGCCAAATATTTTTTTGAAGGCGTAATCGGTTTTGGGGTTGATGAATGTCATGGTTGGAATCGGGAATCACGATCGCTATTTCGATTTTATCATCGGTGCTCTTTTTGAAATAAATCTCATTCCGATCGCAAATTCTGCACGTACTCAACGCTAAGTCCGGTTATTTGAGCGATTGTTGCGTCATCTAGGCGATCGAGTAACTGCCGTGCGATCGTCAGCTTTTCTTCTTGTCGGCCTTCTTGTCGGCCTTCTTGTCTGCTTTCTTGTCTGCTTTCTTGAACAGCATCTTTAACAGCTTTAATTATCGCTCCTTGCTGGTCGTAAATAAACATTTCTTGCCGTTCGATATTTGCTATTTCCTCCGGGCTTAAATTCACTCGATCTGCGATGTCAAAAGCTTGATGGATTTCGGGTACGCTATCCATTACTGGCGGGATTTCCGTTATCGTTACCGCGTATTTCATGAAATAGAGCCATTTATCTGCTAGAGTTTCTAGTCGGTCTACTGTTTTGGTAAATTTTGGTAATTCTACAAATACTAACTTTAGATCGTTATCGGGATAGGGTAAGTTAGAAATCTCTTCTTTGTAGACAAATCGCGAAATTAAGTTGTTGCTGTTTTTAAACATCTCGAAATCAGTTATTGTTAAGGCAATTACTGGTCTGAGCATTCGATATCCTTGTCCCTTTTGCAATTGAGATGCGTAGGTTTTGGCGGCGTTGTACAAGATTCTTTGTCCGAAAGATTCGACGTTTAATACCTGCATTTCAATGATGACTAAAGTACCGTCGGCTAGTTGGGCTTTGACATCTAAAGAGGAGTCTTTTAAACCTTCGACTTTGGGCGGGAGGTTGGGGTCGATAATTTCTAAGTCTTCAATGGTAGGATTGCCCTCGTAAATTATGGCGTTGAGAAAGCTGATCAGAATGTCTTTGCTTTCTGAGGAACCAAATATTTTTTTGAAGGCGTAATCGGTTTTGGGGTTGATGAATGTCATGGTGGGAATCGGGAATAACGACCGCTATCTCGATTGTATCAATAGGGCGATGGCTACGCCCCGGCCCCGGCCTACGAACTTGACGGGCGATCGCACGATTCCGAAACATCAGGTTTATGAAATGCGATCGCCCTCCTCGTCAGTTGCGTCAATTCTTCTGCAACCATTTGGTGAGCACGCGCATCCACTGGCCGGTATTCGGTGCACGCTGCAAGTCGCTCCAGTCTGCCATTTGGGCAAAACCTAGTCGCACCAGCCAATTTACTACGGCGGTTATGCCTTGGCGGGAGCCAACAACCATGATACGCACGGGTTCCCGGTTTTCTCGATCGTCCGTGGGTTCTGCCTCTTGTTGGGTGTCCTTGGGCGGTTCGATTGGAAAGTCTTTAGCCATTGGGAAGTCCTCATCTTCAAAATCAACCTATGACTACATATGTGTAGTTACCAATATCATACCGCAATGAATACATATATGTAGTCATTTACGGTTGGGGCATCCCTTGGCATCATGGGGTGCATGGGGAAAGCTGGTCGAGTTTTGAGAGATGTGCTGAATACCTATGGCATTAGCCAAAACAAATTGGCGATCGCAATGGGCGTGCGACGTTCCGTTGTCTATCGTTGGTTTAATGAGCTCATCGATCCAACGGGAGACACGCTTGTGAAGATGGTTGTGGCGTTAAAGTTGCTAGATATAGATGCAGCGCGGGAGTTTGTGCAGCGCTATTTGGGTGAAGTTTTGGAGGATGAGGGTGAGGGTGAGGTCGATCGATCTACAAACACAGAATAGACTTATTGTTCAGAAGGTCGATCGAGCTTTTCCAGATAGACGCGATTGGAAGTACAATAAAGTTGAAGAATCTCGGTAGAGCGGCATCAAGTTAACCGCATTGTTTACGAGCCAATAAATGAGGTGATTGTGCAATGGATAAACTAGAGCATTATCGTCAGTCGATTCAAGCATTATTGACCCAATATGCGGCAATTCCGGTCTCCAACGGTGCGATCGAGTCGCAAATAATTTTTGATACGCAGCGGGATCATTATCAGGTGACGAATGTTGGTTGGGATGGGCATCGGCGGGTGTATGGATGTGTGATCCATTTGGATATTAAGGATGGCAAGATTTGGTTGCAGCAGAATACAACGGAGATGCGAGTCGCGCACGAGTTGGTGGCAATGGGTGTGGCAGAGGATGATATTATCTTGGGATTTCAAGCAACCTATGTGCGCGAATATACGGGATTTGGGGTGGCTTAGCCATTCCCAAGGATGCGGCAATGTTTTTTTTAGAAAGAAACCGGGTTTTTAGGAAAATATTTCGTTGCAGCCAGTACCCAAGGCAAAAAACCCGGTTTCTGGGCCCTGATGCGGAAGTTTTAATAAAGCGGCTCTTGGATAATTATAATGGGTACAGAAGTCTAGCAAGGAGAATGTGCGATCGTGACCGTCCGGGAAGAACTAATCAATGAGATCGATCGAGCATCAGATGATTTACTTCAGGTGCTATTGAGTTTTTTGCGTCAGACGCGCTTGTCGAATGCTGAGCCTTCTATGTTGACAGATTTAGCTGAGATTTCGAGTGCTGGATTGACAGCGCAAAAGCATTATCCTCTGCGCGGGATGCCGTTGGTAATTGCTGAGGATTTTGATGAGCCGATGTCAGATTTATGGGATGCGCTGGGTACATGAATTCTGGTGGAGATTAACGCTTCAGCTCAATATCGAACTCAAGCCGAGAACGATAAAAGTGAACGTCAAATTCTAAGAAGAAATTTGTCTGTCCCAGAATCAATGATACGCGGTCACTTTTTGCCCAAGCAAATACTAATCTTACCGGAGCAAACTCCCCTATTTCAGCCATGAAAAATACTGGCATCGCTGGTTGATTACCAATGTTACCAGCAAGTCGAATAATGGCTTTACTGTCATCCCAAACTAAGCCAAGCTGAGTTCCTATTTGGTAAGGCAATACATTCACGGTTGCACCGCTATCTACTAACCCAACAACTTCGACTCCCTGGTTATTGTGGTGCAGAATCAAGGGAATGCGGGGTAGGCTATCAAACTCATCTTGAGAGGGGTCATTGGTAGAGTATTGGAATCGCATAATACTCAGTTTTCGTTGTTGTTAGCCAAATTCATTGCCTGCATCAAAGCTGCACCAGCACCAAAAGTATCGTAGGGTGTTGGTAGGTAGTAAATCTTGTAAGGTTCCAAAGGGAAAATATCCTCACTGATATCTTCTTCCGCCATTAGAATGCGGATTAACTCTCGTTTCTCGATCGCAGACAGTTGTCTAATGGTAGGGAGTAATTCTGTTAGTGTCATCAGTTGTTTTCCTACGATGCGTCTATGTTAACGGTAGCAGCTTAGCGTAGTAATTGCAACTTCCAGGGGAGTTTTACAAAGATAGGCGCGATCGCAACTAAGATGCGATCGCGCGGCGGTATGATATTCCTGACGTTGAAACGATTTGGAGTTGCGGGCGATCGGGCTTTTTTCTGGTTAGGGCGATCGCACTTCACGCACCACAATTTATTCTGGTTTCATCCAACCTTTAACGATAGCCTTCCCGACAATGACATAGCGAGTGTCTAAAAACTCTTCGATCGCAGCTTCACCACTAGCCTGCAATGCAGCAATCAAGCGACGCTTGAAACTAGGGGTTGTTTCATCATGAACGTACTCAATCTTTTCGGCTTCAGTAGGATTTGGATTAATTCTTGCTAACTGTTCGAGAAGTTGTTGAATTTCTTTAGCTGAAGCAGCAAGAGTTTGCTTTTGCTCAGACTCAGATAATATATTGTTGACTTGGATACTAGCTCCCTGGGTCATTTGATTAGCGACGTTTCCCCTGTTAGAAGCACCGTAGATGGTTCCACCGCTCACAGCACCGTAAACATTTCCACCACTCACATTAATTGACCGATTATTGTCAGACATACTTTAAAATACTCCTTAATCACAAACTATTTTACTATTGATTTAGGATAAAATGTATCAACATCGTTTCTTGATAAAAACCGATTTGGCTTTTCATTTGCTTTCAGTGGTATCCAAATTGAAGTGCTTTTATTTTGAGCCATAATATTCTTGAAATTCAGATCGTCCTCATCTTTAATGGTAAAACAACTTTTGAATCCTAAGTCAGGCACTGGTACATCTTTTGTTTATGCATAAATCATCAACTCGTAATCACCTGTTTTGACCTGGAATTGTCTTCCTCCTATTTCAGTAATCCAATCAAACCGAATTACTTTATTCACCGAAGAAAGACCTTTTATAGCAATTGGCTGAGCTAAATTTTCATCTTGAAATTCAGAATTTTCAATCTTAACGAAGGTAGTCCATGTCATGTCATAACAATCATCATGACCTTGTTTGGAAACAACTAAGCGAATACGTTGAATTGTTCCACCTTTTGGACTCCAATTGTAAAATGTGATCGGTAGGTTAAATCCTACTCCCGCAATGCTTGTACTACTTGTTGTAACATTAGTTTTAGGAACGGGGAAAAGTATGATATCTCTTCCAAAACATAACTGAATACGTTCTTTTCTAAAATTAGAGCTATAAGCAACAGCAGAAGATACAAGTAAGCTAAGTAGAGAAACTACCATTGTGATCCAATCAGTTTCTTTATTTGTTTGTTGTACAGCGGTAGTATCGTTGAGTGTTAAAACATTTTGCGATGGAGTAGGTGATGATATCGGTGCTTTTTTAGTTGAAGTACCAGAGCCTTGTTTGATGGTGCCAGTATCTGGTCTATTTGTAGGTTGCTGAGCTACGGATTTAATTGAAGTAGCTAATAATGAAATAGTACATATTGCTAATAGCATTTTATTTATCCTCATGCCACCATATCCATATTCTTGATGTAATGCTTCATATTTACATATATTTGAATATTGGCGGAAATTTCTCATTTGCAGTTTATTACGCTTGTAGGAAATAATCGCAATTGACTTTACACAAATATTAATATAATCATTACTTTTAATTATAAACGGAGCATTCAAAGCCGTAAACCCAAAAAAGTGGGAAAAAGTTGGATCTTCATAAAATTGCTATAGACACTTTAGATACTAGCTGGAAAAAGTTGGAAAAAGTTGGAAAAAGTTTGGTATAGTAACCATACCTATCTCACCATCCCACCTATGGATAGTCCTCAGATATTGCAATTTGTCGATGAAGCTGTCTATACCAACACAGGTAAACGTCTAAATAACTTGCAGCGGAGGATTATCGCAGGCATACTGAAGCGTCAAAGATATGCTGACGTTGCAGAAACTTATGGTTATAGCTCCCAGCACGTTAAAAAGGCTAGTCACGAGCTTTTGCAAATGTTATCTGAAGTGTTTGGCGAACAAGTGAAAAAAAGTAATCTTGAATCCGTCTTAGAAAGGCATATAAATCTGAATATAACTTTTGGCAATGAAAACAATATTAATAAAAATCTTATTGGTATTGGCTGCATAAATAATTGCCCTGAACCCTCTACTCCTACGCCAGATAAAAGTCAGCCGGAAATTCCCGACTTGCAGGAGGAAAGCAAAAATCAAACTAAGATTGAAACAATTGATAAATTACGGCAGTTTGGCTTGAGCGACGAGCAAATTGCAGAAGCGCTAGATATACCTTTAGAGCAGGTTAAACAGGTGGACTTGGAGGAGTAAAGTCTGCTACAGTAATGAACAGGTAAGTTTTGAGAATAAATTAGGAGGATCAATTGAAAATCAAAATTATCATTCACGAAGCAGAAGAAGGCGGATACTGGGCAGAAGTTCCTGCTATTCCTGGCTGTGCAACTGAGGGAGAAACTTTTGAGGAATTGCTGCAAAACCTCTATGAAGCGATCGAAGGTTGCCTTGTTGAAGTAAGATAAAATATCCCCAGATTTTTTCAGCTATGAACACAAAACTCATTGAATCCTTAGTACAAATCATCCAGACACTCTCAGAAGAAGAGCAATTGCTAATCAAAGCAAAACTATTTAGTAACATCCCCTATCCTTCTACTGCGGAAATAGCCCAGTTAGCCCAAAGCGGAGGAGCATTTCAATTCCTGCACGACGAACCTGATATTTACACCCTTGAAGATGGAGAGCCAATTTAGTGAAGCTAAAAAAAGGAGATATTGTTTTAGCTGAATTTCCCTTTACAGATTTGAGTCAGAAAAAGTTACGTCCGGCTTTAGTGCTGTGGGCAAGTTCAACCATAGATGAAATTACGCTCTGCTTCATTTCTTCGCAAAATGTCACTACCCTAAGTTTAGATGAATTTGCTTTAAATGCTTCAGATCCAGAATTTCCCAGCACGGGATTAAAAGTATCTTCTAAAGTTATAGTGACTCGGATTGTCAGTCTTGAACAGAGATTAATAGTGAGAAGATTGGGCGAGTTAGGAAGTCAGAAAATGCAGGAATTGAATGCAACTATCATACAAGCATTTCAATTAGTATAGCCTTGTTTACTCTCGCGTACTTGCCGGAAACGATCCAAAATCCCTGCAATAAACGTTTCGCCATCAATCGGTGGAGTATGTTCCGACATGGCAACAGCAGCATCTATCTTAACTCGTACACCATCGATCCACTGGCGATCGGCGAGAGCTGCTTGAAACTCATCAAGCCATTCGAGAAACTCTGCGAGTTCATTTTCTGGAAGTTCCCTTACTGCTGTCTTGAGTTCTGAAATGTTCATGGGTAATTAACTTTTTTTGCTAATAGCCGTTTACCTGTGTACTCTAATTATCAGATTGTTCCCATGAAATAGGGGAGAAAATCTCCGACGCAACCGACAACACAAACTATAGCAATCCTAAATCATTTGCATAATTATTGTAGGGGCAATCCGACCCCTACTCCCCGTGGTTGCCCGATAGATAAGGGGTAGGCACGGGGAGTAGGGGTAGCACTACCCCCTACAAATTTATCTGAATCATTTAGGATTGCTATAGAATCATCGTGCAAACTCATAGGCAATATTCGTGATGCGGCCGCGCCAGTAGGGCAATAGCGAGCCATCAGGCAGTTGCCACGCCACCTCACCGGAGAGGGGAATCCGCATACCGTCTCGCAATTCGTAGTCCCAGAAGCGGCCTTGCCAGGGCGCAAACACCAGCCCGCCGTTAACTGTACGGGCGCGGGCCTCGGCGCGGATACTGGCGATTAGCCCTGCTTCATCAAAGCGGAAATCCAGGGAAACAGCGGTGTCGCCATCCTGTAGCGTTGCTCTGGCCGAAGAATTGTCGATCGCATCCCAGCGAACACCCTGACTCGGCAGCAGTCTCGTCGGATACCAAGCCGCCTCCGCGAAAAAGCGCATCAGTTCGCCTTGTGCAGCTTCTGGAGTGCCGCGGAGATCCGCCAGAGTCACCAGGCCCAGCAGCGCTGCATGGAGGATGCCTTCGCCAGAAATGTAGGCATCATGAACAAACGCATTGATACCGGGCATCATGGCAATTCGCCCCTCCCAGTCAAAGCCTGGGCGCTGAGTAATTACCAATTGAGTTGAGGTGAAGGCGCTCCATTTTTCTGCGGTTTCGCTCATGTTAAACGTGCCTTCGTGGGAAACCCGCGCTGCTACAATTAGCGGTTGTCCATCCTCGATCACCGCGCGAAAGTAGCGCTGCACTGGCTGGGGTAAATCGGCAATTTCCCGCGCATCAAATGTGAGAGGTTTAATCGGCGATCGCGCAGCTTCCAGATTTGTTCGCAGTTCCTTGGTACCCAGATGCCAGCGGTATCCTCCAAGGGCGATCGCGCCAACAATGCCAACTACAAGCGCCAGGATAATTAGTACGATCGGCACATGATTACTCCTCTTGATATTTCAATAAGCTGTCGCCCATTTAATTTTTAAGCTAGGGTTTACTTAAACTTTTGTGGCGCGGGCATCCTGCCCGCGCTCCATCTTCAATTTAAATGCCAAATAGCTTACCAGTTAATCCAGAGCGAGTCTTAAACCCATCTACCAACTACAACTCTCAGCGTTCCATCTGCCAAAGTTTCCTCTTCTTCAACATGAAAACCCTCTGAATGCACCGCCGCCATCAAACTTTTCCGCGCGTATTTTTGACTGATTGAATTGATAAATTCCTGCTGATTAATTCGAGCGCCCCAAAAATCCGCCACCAATTCGTAATCCTCTCCGCTGCGGCGAAAACCCAAATCGTAACCATTGGATTGCCGAATCACGTACTCGGCATTAGTTTTGTCACCCCGATAACCCCGTACCTGCACATTGGACTCTACTTGATAACCCAACTCTTCCAACACTTGATGCAGCAGTTCGCCGTTCTTGATCTGAACCTTGATAGTTGTGAAGTGTGACATATCACTTTCGGATTTTTGTGTAAAACGCTGATTTGATTATAATAGCATAAACAGCAAGAGTCAAGAAGTTAGAAATTGTGCTCTTAAACCCGGTTTTAGCGTCACAGAAAGCAGCCCGGGTACAAGCCCCCGGATTCATAGGTTCAGAAAATCACAACAGAGTATCCGATAACAATTGCCCCGATTTATCCGTGCGTGAGTTCGCTTTCTTCAATCCTCCAATTCTTCAAATCTAAAATCCAAAATCTAAAATCTAAAATCGTATGATGGCCGACAATTCTAATCAACCTAGAGAATATGATGCCGTCCTCGGCGGCCAAAGTCAAATCCCGATCGCCGCCGCAGTTTTGGGAGGCATCGCCGGAGTCAAGCAGCGCTTCAACAGTCCTAGTATCGAGGCTCGGATTGCCGCTGTTAAAGATGCTCCTAAATACGGAGGCGCTGGTTTAAATTTAGCAATTGAGGCGCTGCTTGACCCCGCAGCAGAAGTGCAGCGAGTTGCTTATTTAATTTTGCGATCGAGGACAGAACCTCTAGTGCGCCAAGCTTTAAAAGAATTCGTGCCTTACAAGCTTTTTGACTCCATTCGCAGTGTGAAAACTGGCACAAATGTTGCGATTAGTCCCGGAGGATCTCGCACGGCGAGTTTGCACGGCAAAATAATTAGAATTTGCGATGTAGATACAGGAGAAATACTCTATACTGTTGACAAGTATCCCCGCGCTCAAGAAACTTTTGTCCTTTGCCAAGAAAGCGAAGTTTTTGTGAGAAGCAGAAATACTCCGAAACATCGTGCGATCGAAATTTGGCAAGGAGGAGAATTGCGGCATACTTCTCTCGGACATGAAGGGGAAATTAGCGCAATTGTTATCAGTCCCGATAGTCAAGTTATCGCCACAGGTTCGGCAGATACTACTATCAAAATTTGGAATTTAGAGACGGGAAAGTTAATCTGTACTTTTGGCAGTCTTTTAACTTGGGGAGCTCATAAAGCAGGAATTGTTAGTCTTGCTTTTAGCCCGATCGCACAAACTCTCGCTAGCAGCAGTTCTGACGGTACAATTAAACTGTGGAACCTCCGCAGCAGAGAATGCTTCCAAACAATTAAGGGTTACGCGAATTGTCTGGCTTTCAGTCCAGACGGGCAGACTTTGGCTACTGGCGGCTGGGACAGAAATATTCAACTGCGGCCGCTATCGAATCCAGATAGTTCAATCACTTTGGCCGGGCATTTTAACTCGATAAATGCGATCGCCTTTAGTGCCGACGGACTCACTGTTGTCACTGCTAGTGCCGATGGTAATATCAAATTTTGGAATGCCAGTACGGGCGAAAATATTCACACTCTCAGCGGACATCAAAACTCTGTTACTTGTCTTACTTTTAGCAGCGATGGTGAAACTATTATCAGCGGCAGCTTAGACAAAACTGTCAAAATTTGGGGAGTTAATTGAAGGAAGTTCGGCAACGATCACTGTACAAGATGTAGCGGATGGAAGAAAGAGGAATAGGGAATAGGGAATAGGGAATAGGGAATAGGGCAGAAGGCAGAAGGCAGAAAGAAGAGGGAATCGACTTCATGATTTTCACAAATTAAGTACCTCCTAACCATTCAGGCGCTGCCTATATTTCTATTTTCCCGATTCCAGATTCCTCGGTGCGTGAATCTACGCAAACAAATATAATAAATTTACAATCCCAGTTCTTGTGCAAGCCGAGGATTGCGGAACTTCTTTTTGCATTACTACAAATAGTGACCGTAAAAATACCGACGCATCGGCCTTATTCAGCTTATTATCAATTTGTGAACTGTCGCCGGAAAGCCTGAGCGAGCCTCAATTTCTGAATCCTTTAAAGTAGCTTTAATATATCGCATCTTGGTCGGAGGAGTATTCCTGCTAATTGTAATATTTGACTTAAAAAGTTTATGCTTAAAAGATAGGCTGAGGTTAAATATACAGTGCGCCCTAGAGCAACCATGTCACACTGCAACCAATCCATCTGTCGTTCCCGCAATCTCCCAGAAATGTGCGCTACTGCTGCCAGTTGGCAGCAAAAAGCCGATCGACTAAGGGTAGAATTAAACACCACCCAGGATCTGCTTCACGCAGAAATCGCTCGGCTCAAACAAGCCAACGAAACCCTTCACGCCGCCGTCAGTTGTGCCCCAATTTTCCTGTGGGCCACAGACAGAGACGGCAAGTTAACCCTTGCAGCAGGGAAAGGATTAGAAAATTTGGGACTCAAACCAGGTGCAACTGTCGGGCTGTCGATTTGTGAAGTTTACAGCAGCCAGCCAGATATCTTAGAAAATATTGCTGAGGTACTAGCAGGAAACGATCGCACTTGGAACGTCCGAGAGAGGCATTTTATTCACGAAATTCGATCGGCAGCCCTGCGAGATGGAAACGGCGAAGTTGTCGGCGCCGTCGGTGTTTCTACTGAAATTACCGAGCGCGAGCAGTCCATCGCCACTCTGGAAACGGCAAATCAAGAATTAGAAGACAGACTGCAGCAGCAAACGGCTGTCTTCAATGCAGCACTTGCCGAAAGCGAAAAAAAGTACCGCAACCTCGTAGAAACCTCCCAAGAATTGATTTGGTCGATCGATATTGAAGGCCTCTTGACTTTTGTCAATTCCGCCGCCAAACGCATCTACGGTTACGAACCGCCAGAAATGATCGGACGGCGTTTCACCGATTTTTTAGTTCCCGATCAAGAAAATAGACCAAGAGAAATATTTGCCCAACTTTTAGCGAGAACCAAAATTCAGCCACAAACCGCTAATTCTCCTTACGAAACAGTACACCTTCGCAAAGACGGTACTCCCGTCCACCTGCGCGTCAACAGCATCGTCAACCAAGCTGAAAACGGCGCTATTTTAGGGTTGTGCGGAACGGCGACAGATATTAGCGATCGCAAGCGATCGGAACAAGCACTCCAAGAAGCTACAGACCAACTTCGCGCCGTCTTGGATGCCGTACCCGGACTGATTTCTTGGATCAGTTCCGATTTGCGGTATATTGGAGTCAACCAGCACTTAGCAACCTCATTCAACCTGTCTCCTGAAAGCTTTGTCGGTCAAGAAATCAACTTTCTCGACAAAGGCTCGACTTTCGGAGAACTGATCCGAATTTTTTTTAACAGTTCATCTCAGCAAACCTGCCAAGAAATAGAAATAGAAATTAACGGTTTCGTCCGCAACTATTTGATAGTAGCTCAGAAATATCATCAGGGAACCGCAGCAGTTTCTGTAGGAATAGACATTACCGACCGCAAGCGTGCAGAAGCTCTCAAAAACCAATTGATCTGCTCGCTGCAAGAATCCGAACACAAATTTCGTAGCCTTTATGAAGCCACCAGCGACGCAGTAATGTTGCTTGACGAAAAGGAGTTTTTTGACTGCAACCCCGCTACCTTAAAAATATTTGGCTGTAGCAACACCAAAGAATTTTACGGCAAGAAACTGAGCGACTTTTCCCCACAATTTCAGCCTAGCGGACAAGACTCATCCAGTCTAGCAATACAGAGAATATCGACAGCAATGCAAACAGGTAGCTGTCGCTTTGACTGGGTACAAAAACGACTCGACGGTTCAGAATTTCCCGCTGAAGTGCTGTTAAATGCAATGGAAATTAACGGACGAAAAGTAATTCAAGCAGTAGTGCGGGATATTACAGATCGCAAGCGCGACGAAGATGGCATCAAAGCATCCCTCGCAGAAAAAGAAGTTCTCCTCAAAGAAATTCACCACCGTGTCAAAAACAACCTCCAAGTTATTTCCAGTTTGCTCAAACTTCAGTCACGCTACATCCAAGACAGCCACGTTAGTGAAATGTTAAAAGAAAGTCAAAACCGAGTCAGATCAATGGCCCTGGTTCACGAACAATTGTATCAATCCAAAGACTTGTCAAACATTGACTTTGCTGAATATATCCAAAATCTCGCCCACAATTTATTCCAAGCTTATGAAAATCATGCAGAAGGCGTCAACTTGCAAACAAATATTGCGCCGTGTTCACTCAATATTGATACGGCCGTTCCTTGCGGGTTAATTATCAACGAGCTTGTAACAAATGCCCTCAAATATGCCTTTAAAGGACAAGTTAAAGGTAAAATTAACATAGATTTCACTTTAGATAATAACAGAGTTTGCGTGCTAACCGTGAGCGACAGCGGAATTGGTTTTCCTCAAGACTTAGATTATCGCAAAGCCCGAACGTTGGGTTTGAGACTTGTCGGGTCTTTAGTCAAGCAAATCCGGGGGGAAATAGAACTGTTAGAAACTGCGGGCACGACTTTTAGAATAACCTTTTGTCAACCCAAATTGCACTCGGAGGAGAAAAATTAGTGTCAAACAAAAAAATTCTGATAGTTGAAGACGAGAGCATCATTGCGGAAGACATTTCCGACAGTTTGATATCTCTAGGATATAGAATAACTGGGATGGTATATTCTGGAGAAGAAGCGATTGAATCGGCCGCCAAGTTCCGCCCGGATTTAGTTTTAATGGATGTTAACCTGCAAGGAGAAATCGACGGCATTACAGCAGCCGAAGAAATTCGCTTGCGCTTTCAAATTCCCGTAGTTTATCTGACAGCTTATGCCGATGAAACTACTTTGCGACGAGTCAATAGTACAAAACCGTTCGGCTATATTGTCAAGCCCTTTGAAGAAAAAAACTTGCACACAACTATTCAACTGGCACTTTACAGACATCAGTATGACAGCTTGACAAACCTGCCGAATCGTTCATTTTTGCGAGAAAAGTTAAGTCGAGAATTAGATGGTCAAAAAGAATTGTCAGGAGTCGTTCCAGTTGTCACGCTTAGCTTAGATAAAATCAACCGCATTAACAGTACCTGGGGACACGATATCGGCGACTCGGTGCTTTGCAGCATCGCCCAGCGGCTAACTAACTGCATGGAAAACATTAATATTGTTGCTCGTTTGGAAGCGGCAGAATTCGCGCTGATTCTTAAACCAGTTGCAGAAAAACAGGATGTGGCTAAGATTGCTCAAAACATTTTAGATATTGTATCCCAAGGTATGATTATCAAAGATTGCGAAGTCTATGTCACGGCTAGTATGGGGATCTGCTTGTATCCCGGAGACGGCATCGACGGAGATGAAATGCTGAAAAATGCTTATATAGCAATGTATCAATCTCAGCAAAAAGGCGGGAATAATTATAATTTTTATACGCCCAAAAAGGCGAATTATTTCATCAATACACTTCTTCAAGAAACTTCGCTGCGCCATGCTTTAAAAAGCTCAGAGTTTGAAATATACTATCAGCCGCAAATAGAAATTAAAACAGGTAAAATTATTGGTGCTGAAGCTTTAGTCCGCTGGAATCATCCAGAACGGGGGCGAGTTTCTCCGGGGGAATTTATTCCAATGGCTGAAGAAATGGGCTTGATTGCGCCGTTGGGTGAATGGGTATTAGAGACTGCTTGCAGGCAAACTAAAACATGGCAGAGAGCAGGTTTACCGCCCCTGCGAGTGGCAGTTAACGTGTCAGCCCGTCAATTCGAGCGCAAAAATTTCACGGAAAGAGTCAGGGAGATATTAACAGAAACCGATCTCGATCCCCAGTGTTTGGAATTAGAACTGACGGAAAGTCTTGTTTTGCAAGACGAAATTGCAGCAGCTAAAGCTTTTACGGTGTGGAAAGATCAGGGTATTAGGATAGCAATTGATGATTTTGGAATGGGATATTCTTCTTTGAGTTATCCAAAACGCTTTCCGTTTGATGCGCTCAAAATAGACAAGAGTTTTATTCGCGATATTGCAGACGATCGCCAAAATGCAGCGATCACAATAGCGATTATTCAAATGGCACACTGCATGAACATGACGGTGGTGGCTGAGGGGGTAGAAAATGAGCAAGAACTTGATTTTTTGTGCGAGTACGAATGCGACGAAATTCAAGGCCATCTTTTCAGCCCAGCTTTGCCAAGGGCTGAGTTTGAAGCGCTGCTGAAAAGCGATAAGTGCTGGGATTTACATCAATTCCGGTTGCAATCCTCCGGAATAGTTGACTGTTGACTGTTGACTGTTGACCGTTAACTGTTGACAACTGACAACTGACAACTGACAACTGACAACTGACAACTGACAACTGCCAACTGACTAATTCAAAAGATACGATCGCCCAACCAACTTCCCAGCCACAGCCCAAAACCGGAAGTAGCCACCAACAGGATAACCGTGTAAAGCCCGCTGCTGGTGTGGATCAACCTTTCTGCGGCTACCATCCGGGCCACAACTCCAGCAATAATGCCGATCGCAGCCCAAGCCCCATAAACAGCCTTAGATCCGGCGATAGCCAAAGCTTGGACGAGATCCCCCGAACCCGCCCCAGCAAAAACCCCCGCCCACGCCCCAATCCCCAGCCCGATCGCACCTCGGAGCCCGACGGGGCCGCCAGAATTGACGCCTAGTTCCGTCGCCAGCCCGCACATCAAGCCGACAATCGCCCAACACACGGCCGCCACCAACGCCTTAACCCAATTCCCAGAAACCGTTCCCGCCATCAATCCCACCACTGCCACCACTCCCCCTACAGCCAAAACAGCAGCCACAGCCCGATACTGGGCCTCGGAACTGGCGATCGCCCCCAAACCAGCCCCAACTGCTGCCCAAGCAGCCCCTGTGACCCTTCCTCCCGCCTGAAAACCAGCGATCGACCCCCCTACCGCCCCAGCCAAAACTAACGCCGCCAGCCACACTCTAGGCGTTGCCGAACCCTCCGCCAGCAAAATCGCGGCCCACAGCCAATCTGCACCGCAGATTAAAGCCCACATCCACAGCGGGGCCGCTGATTTCGTCAAAATCCAACCGGTCAAAGCGTAACTCGCCACAGCGATTGCCAGCGGCCACCAAGGGAAGCTTGAATAGTGTTGAGATGGCCGCACTTCCCTCGGCGGGATTCGTGGTTTTGAGTATTGAGTTGAAAATTCTGTTTTCCTTCTCGAAGTAAGCTTTCGATAGTTTTGAGATGGCCCTGCTTTCCTCGCAACGATTCGCCCTGGTTGCTTTGTGCCCCGCCACGCTGGGCTATTGTGAGTGGTAAATCGTTTCTTGCTTGAAGAGTTTTTTTGAGTTAGAAATTTTTTGGAGGGGGCTTTTGGGCGGGTTTGACGGCGCTGGGAACCAGGCTTGGCGGCTGATTTTGCAGAACGCCTTCTCAGCGGCTTTTCCGGCGCAGGGGGCGGTGGCTGCTGAAACTGTTGTTCGATCGACTTTGATTCAGGCTGACTCAGAAATAACACCAACTCCTGGTAAGCTTCATTAATTTCTGTTAATCGTTGTTGAGCTTTTTGTTGCAGGCGATCGTTGTGGGCAAACCGATCGGGATGCCACACAAACGCTAAATCCCTGTAAGCGCGCTTAATTTCTTCTAGGGAACTTCCCGGCTCAATTTCGAGGATTTCGTAGCATCGATTAATGTCAGCCATAGGCTTCGGGCAGGTGTTGGTAAATTCGCGTGAAGCGAAGCTATCCCCTAGGGAATCGTACTTAACTCAATTGGCGTAAGTCCCACGCTGTAATTGTACTCAATTGGGCGTTGGGATATAAGCTTTCGCAAGGTCTATGAAATAATCAAAAATTTCCTGATTTCTCACAAAAAGATGGTAAGATATAAGTGGTTGCGACCCACCCACTCGGCTGCAAACAACAGGTCACAGTAGCAGTAGTATGCTTACCAAGGATAACTGCGAGAGAAAGGGGGAAAAGACAGACCGCTGGTTATTGGGATACGTCCTAATTTGAAATACAATCCAAGTTTGTCATACGGAATAGTTTTTTGCCTTGGGAAACAGGGTTTCTGCGTGGGTTCCCTACGAAGGGATAAAGGCTGCAAAGCCTTCTTATGCTGTGTAAGACTTGGATCGTCTTGAGTGACGAATATTCAGCAATGGATATCCCCAACGCCCGCAACGGCAAATGAGACACGAAGCCTACACGCTCACCGCAAGGTTAGTGTGAGGTATTTCACCATCTTGTACTATTCTCAGCCAAGCTGCACATTAAGCCGAGATCCGATCGAGTGTCAAGCGTCCTCAAGTCTGCGGGCCATCCTTCCGGTCGATCAATGCAGGCGGACAACTGAGTACAATGAGAAAATCCTTTCGTGCGATCGGTATTTGTGTCTGTGTCGGCAAATCAAGCTCCCATCTTCATCTTAGTTGACGGCCACTCTCTGGCCTTTCGCTCCTACTTCGCCTTTGCCAAAAGTCGAGACGGAGGCTTGCGAACGACAACAGGCATTCCCACCAGCGTCTGTTTTGGCTTTCTCAAGTCGCTGCTGGAAGTAATGGCGGCCCACGACCCCCAGTACATGGCGATCGCCTTTGACCTCGCCACACCCACATTTCGCCACGAAGCAGACGACACTTACAAAGCCGGTCGAGCCGAAACACCCGAAGATTTTAAGCCGGATATCAAAAATCTGCAAGAATTGCTCACCTATTTGAATTTACCTGCAATAACTGCTCCCGGCTACGAGGCGGACGATGTTTTGGGAACTTTGGCAAACAAAGCCAGCGCGGCGGGTTATCAGGTCAAAATCCTCACGGGCGATCGAGATTTGTTTCAATTAGTAGAAACCGAAAAACAAATCAGCGTATTATATTTGAGTACCGATGAACTCAGGCGATCGGGCAAAGGCAAATCCCAAGAATACGGCCCGGAAGCAGTCAAAGAAAAACTCGGCATTTTGCCCGAACAAGTAGTAGATTACAAAGCTTTGTGCGGCGACAAATCCGACAACATCCCCGGAGTAAAAGGCATCGGCGACAAAACCGCCCTGCAATTGCTGGAAGCTTACAATTCCCTTGATGGAATTTATGCAGCCATCGACGAGATTAAAGGAGCAACTAAGAAAAAGCTAGAAGAAGGCAAAGAAGCTGCTTATCATTCTCAACGCATGGCGACAATTGTCCAAGACGTGCCATTAGAAATCAACTTAGAAGATTGCCAGCTTATAGGTTTTGACGAATCAGCCTTGATTCCGATGCTGGAAAAGTTGGAATTTAAAACATTTTTAAGCAAAGTTAAACAAATTCAAAAGCGTTTTGGTGGCGTAGAAGAGAAGGAAAAACAAGAAGAAGAATCCTCGTTCCCCGGCTCTGCCCGGGAACGCATATCCAGAGGCTCTGCCTCGTCGGAAAACACCCTAGAACAGCCATTGGAGGGTGTAGAAAAGCCCTTGGAACAGGGCGGGCAAGATGCCCACCCCACAATAGATAAGTCACCTCCAACTTCTGAAAGTTCAGAAGAAAACGCCTTATCCTTTTGGAGTCATGATGATACCAAAGCCGCCCAGCAGGAAAACAAACTGCCCATTAAACCCCGAATAATTCAAACAACCGAACAGTTAAACGAATTAGTCGAACTGCTACAAACCTTCACCGACAAAACTACACCCGTGGCGTGGGATACCGAAACCACCGCGATCGAACCGCGAGACGCCGAATTAGTCGGAATTGGCTGCTGTTGGGGAATCGGTGAAGAGGATCTCGCTTACATTCCCACGGGACATAAAACGGGCAAAAACTTGGACAAAGCCACAGTTTTGAATGCTTTGCGTCCGATTTTGGAAAGCGAGAATTATCCCAAGGCGCTGCAAAATGCTAAGTTCGATCGATCGATCCTGCGTTGTCAAGGAATCAAACTAGCCGGAGTCGTCTTCGACACCATGCTAGCCAGTTACGTACTCAATCCAGAAACTAGCCACAGCCTCAGCGAATTGTCAAAGAAATACTTAGGCATTGTTGCCCAAACTTACAATGAATTAGTGCCAAAAAACAAAACAATTGCTGACATCAGCATTGGAGAAGTAGCTAAATACTGCGGCATGGATGTTTACACTACATTTCAGTTAGTAGGTAAACTTAGAGCAGAATTGAAGGAAGCTGATAAAACTAGCTTTCCCCGAAAAACTTTGGAGGGGTTATTGCTGGAAGTAGAACAGCCCCTAGAACCAGTTTTAGCAGAAATGGAATATCAGGGGGTTCGCATAGACCTAGGACATCTTAAAGAACTCTCCAATCAACTGGAACCGCAATTAGCAGCTATTGAGCAGGAAATTTATAACGCCATACCTCTTGAGGATTTCAAGGCTTATCTCGCCGAAAAAATCGAACATATCGAACCCACTTTAGGGACGGTTCCTCAGAAAGTTTACGAAGCCGTACCTAGTGCAATTTTAAAGCCTTATCTCAAGAAAATATTGCCAAAAAATAACCTTAATTTGGCTGAAATTAAGCAGAAAGTTGACAACACAGCACCCAGTGAACTTTTAAAGTTGAACTCACCATCCCAGTTGAGCGAACTGCTGTTTGACATACTCAAGCTAAACACCAAAAAGTCTCGTAAAACTGCGACAGGCTTCTACTCCACCAATGCTGACTTCCTAGAAAATTTGCAAGGAGACCATAAGGTTGTCGATGCTATCTTAGATTACCGTACCCTGCAAAAGCTTTATTCTACCTATGTAGATGCTATACCGAAGCGGGTGCGTCCCGATACTCAGCGATTGCATACTGATTTCAATCAAACTGTTACAGACACAGGTCGTCTGTCTTCTTCTAATCCTAATTTGCAGAATATTCCCATCGGTACGGAATTTTCTAAGCAAATTCGCAAAGCTTTTTTACCCGAAGAAGGTTGGCTGATGGTGTCTGCTGACTATTCTCAAATTGAACTGCGAATTTTGGCTCACTTGAGTCAAGAACCTGTGTTAATTGAAGCTTATCAAAATAACCGAGATGTGCATACCGTGACGGCTCAACTTTTATTTGAAAAGGAAGAAATAACTCCCGACGAGCGCAGGTTTGGCAAAACGATTAATTTTGGGGTAGTTTACGGTATGGGAGCGATCAAGTTTGGGCGATCGATGGGCAAGACTTCCAAAGATGGCAAGGAGTTTATTGCTAAATTTAACGCTCGCTATAGTAAAGTTTTTGAATTTTTGGAGAAAGTAAAAAAAGAGGCGATCGCCCTCGGATACGTTACCACAATTTTAGGCCGCCGCCGTTACTTAAACTTCGAGAGCGAAAGCCTCCGCGACTTAAAAGGCCGCAATCCCCAAGACATTCACTCCGATCGACTTAAATCTGTCAGCAGAGATGATGCCCAATCTTTGCGGGCCGCAGCCAACGCTCCGATTCAAGGCTCTAGTGCTGATATCATTAAACTTGCCATGATTGAGGTACACAAAATTTTGCAAAACTATCAGGCGCGGCTGCTGCTGCAAGTTCACGATGAATTAATCTTTGAAGTACCTCCCGATGAATGGGAAGAATTGCAGCCGAAAATTAGAAGTGCGATGGAAAATGCTCTGCCACTTAGCGTACCGCTGATAGTTGACATCCACGCTGGGCAAAATTGGATGGAAACTAAATAAAACACAGAAATATGAGCCAACTTAAAATCGCCATTTTCCCAAAAATAAAAACCATAAGTGCAGTTGCTGTGCTATTGCTACTATTCGGGTGTCCGCAAAAGTTTGCACCGAATAACTATGCTGTCAAGCGAGTCAGCGACGGCGACACCCTTGTCGCCAGTGATGCCGCCGGGAAAGATATCAAAGTGCGTTTTGCCTGTGTAGATGCACCGGAAGTCGCGCACACCAATGCTGAGAAAAATAGCAAAGCAGCAGCAAAAAAAAATCAATTTAAGTGGGGAAATCTAGCCCACCAAAGAATGCAGCAGCTAGTCAAAAAAGGGGGTGGTCGCGTTGTTTTGACTGTCACCGATACTGACCGCTACGGCCGCCAAGTTAGCGAAGTTCGCTTGCCAAACGGCACATTTGCCCAAGAAGTTTTGACCCGCGAAGGATTAGCAATGGTTTACCGTCCTTACTTGAAAAACTGTCCGAGTGCAAGTATTCTGGAACAAGCAGAAGCCGAAGCTAAGAAAAATCGCCGCGGCGTTTGGGGTGATTCCAAGTTTGTGCCAGCTTGGCAATTTAGACAGAACGGCAAATGAGCGAAATTTTGATTTTGTGGTAATTGTTCTTTATCTAAGAATCCCCATGTTAGAAATCACCGTAAAAAACAACGCTATCTGTTTCGGTAAACACTTCTCCCTGAATTTTGAACGCACTTTGCGGATACCCGACGACGGTAAAACCTATCCCTTACCGCCGGGATTAGGCGATTTTCCAGTCTGCAAAGTTGATGACTACATTTCTAGAGTACCTGAAACTTGGAAAGAACACGGGGGCGTGTTTATTCCCATGTATCAACGGGAAGCTTTGTGGATTTATTTTAGAGGCGTTGATTGGCGGCCCAATGCTGTTAAAATTGCTGTTGGTAAAATCAATGCCGTTTCAGGCAAACCTTGGCAGCAAAAACTGCAAGCTGATGACCAAGATTATGTCATTTGTCCCGATCAACCCTGGTTAGATGGTATCAATGCTGGTGAAGGTTACATCCGCCAATTTGTTGCTATGCCTCTCGGTATGGGTTACACTGTCGAAGGACAAGTAACTGGTAAAGAAGAATTTGGTGGCCTTCAAATCATTGTATTCGATCCGAAACCAGGGTTATTTCCAGAAGAACCGCCGCCCTCACAATTACTGAGAGGTAGAGGCTTTAGTGATTTTGCACCTCTCGATTGTATCGCATTTGGTGGTGCGGAAATGGGATTAGCAGCAGGTGGTAAAATGAAACAAGAAATTTATCCCGATAGTTACGGTATCAACACCTGGGACGAGACGAATTTCGGCAGAGTATACGTCCACATTGTTAATAGCATGATGTATCGGGAAATCACTGGTAAAGAACCGCCAAACACGCCCGTTTCTGCCAAAACTTACAGTGAATACAATCTTCCTTGGTTCGACCTTTACGACGAACAAAAAGGCTCTGTCGCACCCTCAACTATCCTTTCTCAAGTCAAGTCTGTCAAAGAGATGGACGAAAATCAGGGATTTGCACCGCAGCAAGACGATACATCTGTTGACATTCCTCAAGCACAAATTAAAAAGCTCAAAGTCGATCCCGATGGAGTCAGAGATGGCAATTGGTAGTCTACTAGCAGAATCTCGATTGTATATAGGGACAATTAATCAATTGCCTTTGTAAATAGACAGTGCTGCATCAGGCCTGCTAAATTAGACACTACCTGTCGCAGTAAGGCGCGCCGAGACGTACCCTACCGATAGATTCTTTGTGCAAATCCAATCAATTAGCAAAAAATTAACCTTAAGGGACATCAATGAATTTCAAACATCTGGTTATTTCCGGCATGGCTCTGCTCCTCGGTACTGCAATCGTAGGAAATGCTATTGCTCAAGAACTGACCAACGACCAAAAAACGGTTGTTTGTCGCTTGAAAACAGAAGTTGACCAGCGGAAAGGCAACGGTCAAAAATTAGTATTTGTGCCGTTGCTGGGCCAAGTTCGCAAGCAAGTTTCATCTCCTTTTAGAGCAACACTGCATCCTAATGTGGAGTATGTTTTTGTTGCCACTTGCGACGGAAATTGCCAGGATTTAAACTTATCTCTCAAGGATGCCAGCGGTCAGGAAATCGCTGTGAGTCAAAAAACAGGCGAACTGGCGTCAATCTCTTTTACTCCCCCATCCCAAGGCGAATATCAAATCAGTGCTAAGCCTGGGGAATGCACGACGGCGGAGGGTTGCAGTTACGGCCTGGGAATCTTCGTTCCGGCAAGTGCTAGCGTACCTAATGCTTCAAGAATTCCTGCGGAGATAGCACAATTTCGACTTTGCCAGTAGAGGAACAGGGATAGAGTTGTGGGTTGCGAGTAGAGTAGAGTCTTGAATCAGACATCTAACTCATAACTTGCAACTTATAACTCGCCACTCATAATATCGCAACCACGCCCGACGGTGAGGACGTTCTTAATTACTCAAACCCTCCCTTTGACTGTTTCTTCCTTCTTTCTTCTTCCTTATGCTATGATTTGTTACGCATAACTCCTCCAAACAGTCAAGCCGATCGAGCTGTGGAACCCTGCAAAGACCCAATAACTGCCGAAACCTGGCCCGAAGCCAAAACTTTATTTACCCTCACGCAGGCATCAATTAGAATATAGATGGTGCCTCTCAAAGGTGACGAGTACATTGCCCATGTCTTTAACCTTAGCTTTGAAAAATCAACTGCAGAACCGTCCTCAAATAGGGTTGAAAAGTCTGTTGGGCCGCTTAGGTATCAGGCAGAAAATCGGCTGCGGATACGCCTTGGTCATTAGTATTGCCGTTTTGGGTGCTGTGGCGGGACGGGGAGTAGAATCCTATCACAAACAGCAAGTTAGAGAAAAACTAGCGCTCGATCGAGATAAAGCGGAAATCCTGACAAACCTCAACAACACGGTGCAGGAAGTCAGAATTCAGCAGCAAGAGCTCGCGAGTCTGACGGCCCAACCGCAAATTTTCGATCGCCAACGCTCGGAATTCCTGACTCGCGTTGCTCAGATGAGCGGCATCCTCGAACAACTGCAAACCCTACCGCCGACGAAGAATGCCGAGGTTGCCAAAGACTACGAACTGCTTCAACAGTTCGCTCAAACCAACGGCAAAACCGTAGAATCATACTTTCAACAAGTACAAAAATTGTTGGCGGCTGCCAAATTATCTGCTTTGAATCCGCAACAGCAGCAGGCTTTGGGGCGGAACTTGAACAATTTTGTGGCGGGCGAAACTGCTTTGAAACTCAAACAGTTTTCCGAGGATTCAGCCCAACTGGCCGTCAACTTTCGCGAGAAAGCAGACGAGGCATTGAGAACCTACGAAAATGCCGAAAAACTCGGAACTCTCATTCTCGTTTGCTCTCTCTTGATATCAGGTGCGATCGCAGCAATTCTAGCAGCATACACCAGCGGGGCGATCGCTCGCTCCTTAGAAGCCACCACCCTCATCGCTCAGCGAGTGACAGAAGAATCTAACTTTGATTTGCAAGTACCCGTCACTACTTCCGACGAAGTGGGAAGGCTAGCAATTTCCCTCAACGAACTAATCCAAAGAGTAGCCGAATACACCGAAGAATTGCACGAAGCAAAAGTAGCAGCCGAAGCGGCCAACCGCTCGAAAAGTGCATTTCTCGCCAACATGAGCCACGAACTACGCACCCCCCTCAACGCCATCATTAACTACAGCGAAATGCTGCAAGAAGATGCTCAAGATTCCGGTTCAGAAGACTTTCTCCCGGACTTAGAAAAAATTCAAACCGCAGGCAAACACCTGTTAGATATGATTAGCGATATCCTCGATATTTCCAAAATAGAAGCAGGTCACGTCACCCTTTATTTGGAAAACTTCGACGTGGCAACGATGATTGAAGAAGTGATGACTACGGCTCAACCGCTAGTAGAGAAAAAAGGCAATGCTTTAGCACTGAAAACAAAAGGCGAACTCGGCACAATGTACGCCGATCAACCGAAAGTGCGGCAAATTCTCCTTAATTTGCTCAGCAATGCTGCCAAATTTACCGAAAAAGGCGTCATTACTATCGGCGTGGAAAGAATTAAAATTGAAAAATCAAGACCGGGGAAACAAAATAAAAATAATGATATTCAATCGGGTTCAAGCTACACTTCTCAAGTTGTAATATTTCGAGTCAGCGACACTGGCATCGGCATGACAAACGAGCAATTAGAGCAGATATTTAAACCTTTTACCCAAGCTGATGCTTCGACTACCCGCAAGTACGGAGGGACGGGTTTGGGGTTGACAATTAGCCAGCGTTTGTGTCAAATTCTCGGCGGCGAAATTAGCGTCGAAAGCGAAGATGGGAAAGGTTCAACTTTTATTGTCAGTCTCCCGGAACGGGTAGTGATGCAGGCATGAAGTCAATCGATTTTAGATTTTAGATTTTAGATTTTAGATTTTAGATTAAAGAATTGAAGCATTGAACCCACGGATAAATACGTTCGGCAAGTTTCATCGGATACAGGTTTTTTATTTCTGGACGGATCAATCCGGGGGCTTGTATCCTGGATGCTTGATTGTCAGGCAATATCTGGATTTTGACACGGATATACGGATTAATTATTGAGCATTTGTCAATAGTCAGGAGGCAGATATTCAAGGAAAAAGAAAGAGGGAGGAAGGAAGAGGGAAATTTTAAAATGTATTGATATAGCAAGCGCTTTCGTCGGTTAGGGCATAAAGTGTAAATAGCCCCAATTGCCGTGCGATCGCAAAACCCATCTCCAAAGTTGCACTCTTAAATATGAATACTTGGGACAGTTGTTGATTACTAACCGTAGGAGAAGGGTTTCAAGGCTCCAAGGCGATCGAGCTACCAACGGAAAATTGAGGGTTTCAGACTACGAAATAAAAACTGTTCGGACTATTGAAATATCAGGGCTTATGAATATTACTCGCGTTTCAGTTGACTCAGCAGGCAATCAGGGCAATCGAGGGCCATTGGGCACCTTTTCCTCTGCTTCCATTTCGCCCGACGGGCGGTTTGTGGCGTTTGAATCTCCAGCATCCAACCTCGTGCCGGGAGACACTAACGCTAGCGAGGATGTCTTTGTGCGGGACACGCTAGCCAATACCACCACCCGTGTCTCTGTTGACTCAGCAGGCAATCAGACTCTCGGCGACTCCTACAGCCCCTCCATCTCAGCCGACGGGCGGTTTGTGGCATTTTGGTCTGATGCCACAAACCTTGTGCCGGGAGACACTAACAATACAAACGACTTCTTCTTACGGGACTTGTTGACGAATACCACCACCCGCGTCTCTGTTGACTCAGCAGGCAATCAGGTGACGAACAATGCCTCCGGAGGTGGCTCCATCACCCCCGACGGGCGATTTGTGGTGTTTTTTTCTGACGCCTCCAAGCTAGTGCCGGGGGACACTAACAATACAGCCGACATCTTCGTGCGAGACTTGTTGACGAATACCACCACCCGCGTCTCTGTTGACTCAGCAGGCAATCAGGCGAACAGGGAGTCCTACGGCTCCTCCCTCTCAGCCGACGGGCGGTTTGTGGCATTTTCCTCTCTTGCCACAAACCTAGTGCCGGGGGATACTAACAATACAAACGACATCTTCGTGCGGGACTTGTTGACAAATACCACCACCCGCGTCTCTACGAACTCAGCAGGCAATCAGGCGAACGGGGAGTCCTACAACCCCTCCCTCTCAGCCGACGGGCGGTTTGTGGCATTTTCCTCTTTTGCCACAAACTTCGTGCCGGGGGACACTGACAATAACATCGACATCTTCGTGCGGGACTTGTTGACGAATACCACCACCCGCGTCTCTACGAACTCAGCAGGCAATGAGGGGAACAGTAACTCCAACAGCGCTTCCATCTCAACCGACGGGCGGTTTGTGGCGTTTCATTCTAGTGCCTCCAACCTCGTGCCGGGGGACACTAACAATAGAAGCGACATCTTCGTGCGCGACACGCTAGCCAACACCACCACCCGCGTTTCTGTTGACTCAGCAGGCAATCAGGGGAACAGCCTGTCCTTCGAGGCCTCCATCTCTGCAGATGGGGGGAGAGTAGCGTTTTCATCTGATGCCACTAACCTCGTACCGGGAGATACTAACAATAACATCGATGTTTTTGTTTCTGACATCGGTAACATTCCAGGCAATAATCCTCTTGGTAACAACATCAACGGCACTCCCGGCAACGACAACCTGTCTGGCACCAGCGGCAAGGATATCATCAACGGTGTGGAAGGTAATGACGTACTCACCGGTTTGCGGGGCAACGATATCCTTGTCGGGGGCGAGGGCAGCGATATCCTCAATGGCGCCAAAGGTTTTGACACTCTCAACGGCGGTTTGGGAAACGATATTCTAGTCGGCGGCGCGGGCAACGATGTATTTGTTTTAGGTGCGGGATTGGGAGTTGATACGATCGCTGATTTCGCCAACTCTCAAGATACCGTGCAACTAATCAATGGCTTGACCTTCGGACAGCTATCAATTTCGCCGGGAACTGACGGCACATTAATTACAGTAACCAGCAGCGGTGAAGTTTTAGCTTCTTTGATAGGTGTTGCTCCCAATCTCATCGTTTCTGAAGATTTCATCTCGGTCTAGAGATAGTAAAGTGGTCATTTGTGAAATCACTTTTACTCAGGGAACATGATTAAAATTGGCCAACAATCCTTGTAAGTTTTGATAATTCCCAGGTCAAAACCTGGGAATATAGCAAGCCTAAAGAACAAAGCCTTGTACAACAGTAGTTTTCAAGACTCCTTCAAAAGTGCGTTCTGTCTTGTCCAGCAGGACAACGACATTGCGCCCGTTCGGAGACAAACGAACTTCTCGGATTGAATAAGAGAACACCCAATCTTGAAAATTGTTCAGCGTTCCGAGGACACGCGGCCGACCGTTATGATTAATTACAAGACGCATGGCCGCGCTTTCTCTGCCAGCCGAAGCATTTTTTTGCCGCTGTTCTAGGCGAATTTGTAAAGGCTTTGCTGTATTGACTTTGACGGCGACTGTCTCGCTTCCATTGGCTCCGGGAGTACGAGAAATAATGTTCAGTTTAGTTCCAGCTTGAGGAGGAGTTAACTTCAAAGTTTGCCTGCTATTCCAACTTTTTTTAAGCAAGTCATCTTCGGCCATTTTAGTGCTTTTATTGGAGTCTGGTTCGCCATATTTAGTTTCGATACACCCATTTCTGATGCAGGAATTTGCAGCAACTTGGACAATTTGCAATTCGGCTTTGGGAATTCCCGCTCCTGTATCTCTCGAACTTTCTAGATACAAGTAGTAATTGCTGTCGGCGGAAAAACCCGACATCCGGTGTGCGGCACGCCAGGTACTTGCCAAAGCTTCAGGGGCTAGTGCGATCGCGGCACTTGCTATAATTCCTAACGAAAATAAAGGTAAAATTTTCATGGCTATATTTTCCAGGTGTGAGAGTTATAGCGGCTGTTATTGATGAGTAAAACAATAACGCTTCGGGTTTCGCTATAGGACTGTGACGGTTCTCAAGTCCTCTCTCCTATTTACATGAGTGTTTCTCGATTTTCCGCAGCAGGAGACTGTTTAAGAATGTGCCGTTTTTGTAAGTGGCACTAGAAAGCATTTTTAATGTGAGAGTTGGTCTTATCTCACATCTTGCACTCTTCTCAAGAACAGGCAAGATGCCTGTTCCACAAAGAGTGAATTTTCTTCTTGTGGAACAGGCATCTTGCCTGTTCATAAAAGCTTATTGACAATGGTGCAACATCTCATACCAATTTTTTATGAGGTTGCATAGAATCCGATCCCCCCTAGCCAAGAGGGCGGGCACGGGGGCACCGCCCCTACTAAGGGGGGGGACAAGATTCTTCTCTTTCGTCCCCCTTATTAATAAGGGGGATTTAGGGGGATCGAGATATGTGCAACTTCACATTAAATTGGTATCAGTCTTATCCAAGAGTCCAACTTTTAGGCGCGGCAGTTTGCTTTTCCTTGCGAGAGACTGCTACACAGGACGGAAATACCTATCTCAAGATAGGGGAACACCGATCCGCCCCCTCTCCGCAACTCCCTACAATGACAATTGTACGGGCGATCGAGCAATTGCCTCTACAGCAATCATCATTTTTAATGCAGGGAATTAAAATTTATGCAACCAAATAATCCAAACCAATTTACCGAAAAAGCCTGGGAAGCCCTCGCCCGCACCCCCGAAATCGTCAAAGCAGGTCAGCAGCAGCAGCTAGAAAGCGAACATTTGATGAAAGCTTTGCTGGAACAAGAATCGGGGCTCGCTAGCAGCTTATTTAACAAAGCGGGAGTTTCTGTAGCAAAATTGCGCGATCGCACGGACGAGTTTATCAGTCGCCAGCCGAAAATTACTGGAAGCGGCGGCAACGTTTATCTAGGTCGTTCTCTCGACACTTTGCTCGATCGCGCCGAAACTTATCGCAAAGAGTACGGCGATGAATTTATTTCGGTCGAGCATTTGATACTAGGTTACGTTAAGGACGATCGTTTCGGCAAAAATCTACTACAAGAATTTAAACTATCTGAAGCTAAGCTCAAAGATATCATTACCCAAGTCCGGGGGAACAACAAAGTGACTGATCAAAATCCAGAAGGCAAATACGAAGCGCTGGAAAAATACGGCCGAGATTTGACAGAAGCCGCGCGTCAAGGCAAACTCGATCCGGTAATCGGACGCGATGACGAAATCCGCCGCACGATTCAAATTTTGAGCCGTCGCACCAAAAATAATCCGGTATTGATTGGGGAACCGGGAGTCGGCAAAACTGCGATCGCCGAAGGACTCGCCCAGCGAATTATCACCGGAGATGTGCCGCAATCTCTCAAAGACAGACAATTAATTAGCTTAGATATGGGCGCGTTAATTGCCGGGGCAAAATTCCGGGGAGAATTTGAAGAACGCTTGAAAGCAGTGCTCAAAGAAGTGATGGACAGCAACGGCAAAGTCATCTTATTTATCGATGAAATTCACACCGTTGTCGGTGCCGGTGCAACTCAAGGATCGATGGATGCCGGCAACTTACTTAAACCCATGTTAGCGAGGGGAGAATTGCGCTGTATCGGTGCTACAACTCTCGACGAATACCGCAAGTACCTCGAAAAAGATGCGGCACTAGAACGCCGTTTTCAACAAGTTTATGTTGACCAACCGACAGTTGAAGATACTGTCTCGATTTTGCGGGGATTGAAAGAACGCTACGAAGTTCACCACGGCGTAAAAATTTCTGACAGCGCCTTAGTGGCGGCGGCTACTTTGTCTACTCGATATATTAGCGATCGCTTCCTTCCAGACAAAGCCATTGACTTAGTGGACGAAGCAGCCGCTAAACTCAAAATGGAGATTACCTCCAAGCCGGAAGAACTAGACGAAATCGATCGCAGGATTTTGCAGCTAGAAATGGAAAGACTGTCGCTGCAAAAAGAAAGTAATGCTGCTTCGATCGAACGCTTGGAAAGACTGGAAAAAGACTTAGCCAACCTCAAGGAACAGCAAAGCGCTTTGAATGCCCAGTGGCAATCGGAAAAAGGTGTTATCGGCAGCATTCAAAAGATTAAAGAACAGATTGATAAGGTGAATATTGAAATTCAGCAAGCTGAATTAAAATATGACCTTAACCGCGCTGCTGAGTTGAAATATAGCAAGTTAACTGAATTGCAAAAACAATTGCAAGAAGCAGAAGCTCAACTGTCAGCAACTCAAACCACAGGTAAAACTTTGCTACGGGAAGAAGTTACAGAAGGTGACATAGCCGAGATTATTTCCAAGTGGACGGGAATTCCGATTAGCAAGTTAGTTGAATCGGAAATGCAGAAACTTCTGCACTTGGAAGATGAACTGCACAAGCGGGTAATCGGACAGGATGAAGCGGTGACGGCGGTTGCAGATGCAATTCAGCGATCGCGCGCAGGTTTAGCAGATCCAAATCGTCCGGTTGCGAGTTTTATCTTCCTCGGCCCCACGGGTGTTGGCAAAACCGAATTAGCCAAAGCATTAGCGTCTTATTTGTTCGACACCGAAGAAGCGATCGTGCGAATTGATATGTCGGAATACATGGAAAAACACGCGGTTTCCCGATTAATTGGTGCGCCTCCGGGATACGTTGGCTACGACGAAGGCGGACAATTAACTGAGGCTGTGCGCCGCCGTCCTTACTCCGTGATTCTATTCGATGAAATCGAGAAAGCGCACCCGGATGTCTTCAACATCATGCTGCAAATTCTGGATGACGGCCGCGTTACCGATGCTCAAGGTCACACAGTAGACTTTAAGAATTCTGTGATTATTATGACATCGAATGTCGGCTCTCAATACATTTTAGATGTGGCGGGAGATAACGAACAAATGCGGAGTCGGGTGATGGAAGCGATGCGGGGAACTTTCCGCCCAGAATTCTTGAACCGGATTGATGAGATGATTATCTTCCACGGTTTGAGTAAGGCCGAACTGCGGCAGATTGTGCTGTTGCAAGTTAAGCGCTTGGAAAAACGCTTAGCCGATCGCAAAATGTCTCTGAAATTGTCGGAATCTGCGATCGACTTCTTAGCAGAAATTGGTTACGATCCGGTTTACGGTGCGCGGCCTCTGAAGCGGGGAATTCAACGCGAGTTAGAAACGCAAATGGCGAAGGGTATTTTGCGGGGAGATTTTGCTGACGGCGATACCATTTTTGTGGATATCGAGAATGAAAGGTTGGCGTTTAAGCGGCTGCCGGCACAGTTGGTGACTGCGAAATAATAGGAGTTGGGTGGGCTGCGGCCCACCTTATTTTTTGGGCGATTCCCTACGGGATAGCTGGGCTTCATGCACTTTTTTTTCTAAATTACGGTAGGTAATTGAAAAACTTCTAAAATCTTTTGTTTCAAAGTAACTAAGTCATCTGTAGCTGCATGAGCTTCATAAATAGCTTCGGATGCTGCTACAAAAGGATCTGCATCAAGGGCAAAATAGAGTGAATTCACGGCGCGCGCTGTGTGAAATGCAGCTAAATAATCTGATAATTCTATATTGCCTTCTCCCATTTTTTCTTGCAAGTCCCACTGAATCTCATCGAGTCGATCGACCAAGGATTGAAGTTTGTTTTGAAGTGAAACATCACCACATTGACCTTTTTCTAGCGCGTCTAATCCTTCGTCAAGAATTGGGTGACTCAAGCTAGTGCGCTCAATTGCGAATTTACAAGCGGCTTTGGCTGCATTTCGCTGTTCGGAAATAGTTGCTTGTTTCAGCATTTCCGATTGTTCAGGAGCGATAATTTCTAAGCGATTTTCTGTCATTGTGTAATTAACTCCTTGGATTAGATTTTTGGGGACTTGCGACTAAGCCGCCAGCGCCTTCTATCGTTTGGACGCAGTTTTCACAAATAGGACGCCCTGCTGCTACTGCAATTACTTTACAATCATTTTTAACGGCCCAAGCAACTATGTTAGCTTCTGCATGACCAAAACCGGGAATAACGGTTTCTCCGAATAGAAGTGCAGACTTTACTCCCGGACGCAAGTAACCATTGGGTTCGCTGGTTCCTATCACTACTCTGCGGTTTTCTTGGGCGTTTTCAACAACCCCAGCACCCATTGTTACTCTAGATTGCGCGGGTGGTGATAAAGCTTGCTGTAAGGCGATCGCTCGCGTTCGGGCAATGCCTTCAGGATTGCTGAAAAGTTCTGCTTCTGTGTAGTCTTCTGGCAGTGTTGTCTCCTCGGTTGTTAAAGATATAGGCTGTGGTGATCGCTTAAGGGCGATCGCTTTCTGATTTATCTTTTTTCTGTTCTTGGCGTTCTGGAACAGATTTAGTCAGCAGGTACGTTGCCAAACTGCTAACGGATCTGCTGTCTTCTTGTGCCCATTCTTCGAGAGCTTTTTGAATTTCCTCTGGTAGGTATGCGGTAACTCTTCCCCGTGAAGCCATTCGTTGTACTGCAAAACATTTCAACACACTCCATCTTACGCCGTGGCCATCGCTTAAGGGCGATCGCTTTCTGATTTATCTTTTTTCTCGTCTTGGCGATCTCTGACTGCTTTAGCTGCGACATGGGAGAGAAGGTTTGCGAGGGTTCTATCTTCTTCTTCGGCCCATTCGGACAACGCTTGATGAACGTCTTCTGGCAGTGTAACTGTTACTCGCATACGTGAAGGCATAGGTGGGCACGGTTTTACTTCAATTGTCTTTAATTTTACACTCTAACATCATTTTATATCTTTTTATGTCATTTGCATCTAATAACATCAAATGATGCTATAAGTGTATATAGGGTTCAGACCCTAAAAAGTCAGAAGCCAGCCCCTTACTGTGGAAGGTTCCGGGCTGGCTCTGGCTCCAAAAATATCAATGGAGACGAGTTCTATGTTGACATACAAAGACCGCTTGTGTTGTTCGGCGATCGCCCGTTTGTTACCCTCTGAGCAATGGATAATTGTTGCCCGCTTCCGCAGTCGTTCTGACGCAGACGGCCATTTTCAGTTTTTGCGACAAACTATACCGCACGTTAAGTTTGAGGTTGTGTTCGATTTAAGCGGGGACAGCAACCGTTTATCGGCGTTGGGCCGCTGTGCCAATTCCCTCGCCAGCCGGTTATAAATTGTAATTTTCCGGCTGTTTTGAGTTGATTTAATTTGGGGGATCGCACTTTTTTTGATAAGTGCGATCGTCCGTACCCTCTCAGCCAAATCAGAATTTACACTGGGGTGGCCTCAAGACTGAAATTCTCCGAACACGACTTTATCAACCTTGGGCTGTGGTAAAATGATCGTGTCCACAACACTTTCTCGTTACTTAAAAATATGCGATCGAAACTAGAACAAATTACGCTGCAAGACAGAAATGCTGCTGAAATGGAAATTCGCGACAATCGGCAGCAAATTAATTACGACACCAAACAGTATCCACTCGAAATACTCGTTCAAAAATATATGGAAGGAATTGACGATGATACTAATAAGTTGTTTATTCCCGACTACCAACGTGAAATGACTTGGGATGAAGCAAGGCAATCAAAGTTTATCGAATCTGTAATTTTGGGGCTGCCAATACCTTATCTATTCGTTGCTGATATCGGTGATGATGAAAATGATGAATCACGTTTAGAGATCGTAGACGGTGCAGAACGCATTCGTACTCTAACCAGATTTGTAAACAACGAATTAACCTTAATTGGACTGAAAAAATTAGAGCATTTGAATGGATTTAAGTTTGCTGATTTACTCCTGCCTCGTCAGAGGCATTTCAATCGAACTACACTTCGGGTAATCCAACTAAGCAAAACTGCCAATGAGGAATTCCGAAGAGATTTATTTGAGCGGCTACAATCATTTTAATAGCCAAGTAAATACATTTAAAAGAGAGCCAAAAATCTCTGGGTATTAGTTTGAGGAATCAAAAAGTAGTTGTGTGTATTGAATATATCTGCGATCGACTGGTAAGATAATCATGGAAACTGTACTCTTCGACTTTCATACACGCGCTAAAGATGTGGATGATTACTTCATTTTTCTGGAGAGCTTGGAAAAACAGACAACGAAGTTAGCTGTATTCGATCCTGCTGGCACATACAAAATACAAAGTCTCGATCCTGAGTTAGCAAAAACTCTGAGAGCTAATGGTTTTTTGTTACTGTATAACTTAGTTGAATCCACTATGCGAAATGCGATTGAAGCCATATTCGAGGAGTTTAAAAATAAAGCCATCTCTTTTGACGATCTCAAACCAAAAATTAAAATAGTTGTTCTTCAAAATCTTAAAAATCGTTCTCCTAAGAAAATTCATTTAACAATCAACCAAATCTCTACAGATATCATCACAGCTACATTTGAGCGCGAGGAACTGTTTTCAGGAAATGTGGATGCTAGGTTGATTAAAGAAATAGCAGAAAAATATGGTTTTTCATATCAAACAGACTTTACTAAGACAAAGAACGGGAAAAATCTTGTAGTTGTTAAAAGCAACAGGAATGATTTGGCGCATGGGATTAAGTCTTTTGAGGAAGTGGGGCAAGATCAGGCTATTGAGGAACTATTAGAAATTAAGGAAGAAGTCGTAGAGTATTTGACGCAAATACTGGAAAATATCAGAGATTATCTTGACAATGAAGAGTATTTGGAGTTACCCACAGGTAATCCTTAATTTTTGTTTTCTTCAGTCCGCGCAGGTGTCCAGAAACCGGGTTTTTGCGAGAATACTTTTTACAGCCTGCTGAAACAGCAAAAAACCCGGTTTCTCGCGATCGCCATCAACCTAAAATGACGCAATTACGTTAAAAAACCGCGTTTTTGCGTCCAGGACTACTAACTTACTTTCGCACCATCACAGACTTAATCACAGCATTAGGCTGATACTTATTAGTCTGAAAAAATCCCCCTTGACCAGCGCCATAAACTCCCGCAAATTGTTTCCCTTCAGCCTTGGGAACAAACATAATGTTTCTAGTGGGTTGCTTGGCAAATACAACCCCTTCTCTCATTTCATTATCCACGTTATAAGATAAAGTAGCCTTGCCGTAAATGGCCTCAGCTTGTTTCAGAGTCATTCCCGGCCCGACGCCCTGAACAGTTTTATAATTAGAATTATCAGTCATCAAAAGTTCAATGACATCGGTATCTTTTAGCTTTGTACCCGCAGCGTAGATAATCCGATATTGCACTTTTCCCGATCGGCTGACAGCCACAGCATCAAAGTCTACCATAAAAGGAGACTCTACCTTAAACTGCGCCGTGGAACCCAGAGCCTTTTTCAATTGTCCGAAAGTCATTCCCACCTTCGCCGCTCCAATTGTGCGATCGGAAATTGTTAAACTTGCAGAAGGTGTTTTTTGAGCAGCATTTGCCGTTTCCCCCAGCTTATTTGCACCCCTAGGCGCAATAGCGGAACCCGGAACCGAAATTAAGGTGAGGTAACTGCCGATCGCCAGCAAAGCAGCTATCATTGATCCAGACAAAACTTTAATATTCAACATGACTAATTCTCCTAGATTTCAAATGCGACTATCTACCCGCATCTTTTTGACTATCCTGGGCCTCACCCTCCTAGTTTGGATTCTCAGAGGTGTTGGGATATTGACATTCATTCCCGGTGGTGTGATATGGATACTAATTTTGTTGTCTTTTGTTGCGGGTATCCTCAGCACTTTACTCCGCAGGTAAGCCGGCATCCGGTAATTAATAATAGTTTTTTGACTGTTCACTGTTCACTGTTCACTGTTCACTGTTGTCATAACAAATAACAAATAACAAATGCCCAATGCCCTGTTTGGCCAATGCCCTGTTTGGCCAATGCCCGTTATTTTAGTTTCATTGCCTTTGCGACTGTTACATTTAACTGAGCGCCGATCAGCATCACCAAAGAAGAAATATCGAGCCACAGCAGCAACACAATAAAAGTTCCGATCGTGCCGTAAGTCCAACTGAAATTGCCCCAATGCCCAACATAAACCCGAAATAAAGCTGAAAAGAGCGCCCACAAAATAGCAGCAAAAACAGCTCCAGACAAAATAGGAATATCTGGTTGACGGCGGCTAGGCCCGTAGCGGTAAACAAAGGCAAAGGCAAGTGATACAATTCCCAAAGAAATCGGCCACCGCCACAGCCGCCAAACACCTAACAATTGCGACTCCAAAGGGCAATTGCCGGCGAGTAGCAAGCAATTTTGAACATCTTTTAAATCGCAATTGGCAACGGACTCCAGCAGGCAACTCTGGCGGGCAATAGCTTGTACAATTAAGTCGCTGACAAAGACTACTCCCGATGCTAGAATTAACAGCACAATTGTACCGATACTCAGCGCCAGAGAAATAAGTTTTGCTTTCCAAAATGGTCGAGTTCGATCGCTAGGGATTTCATGGATGCGATCGAGTGCAGCCATCGCCGCGCTCATTACTCCAGAAAATGCCCAAATCGCCCCAAGAAAGCTCACCGAAAACAGCCCTTTACTGCGAGTTAACAGAATTTCTTTGATTAAGCCACCAATCAACTTCCGCACGTCATCGGGTATAACTTCGCCCAAAAGACGGGCGATTTGATACAGTGTTGACTGCAAAGGTTCAAAGAGGGCGATCGCAGATAAGATAGCCAACAGCCCCGGAAACAGCGCCAGCATAGAATTGTAGGCCATTTCCGCAGACAGCCCCGGCAAGCGCTGTTCTCCCGCCTTCGCCCCGACTTCCTTGAGCGTGCCCCAAGTCAAACACCGACAAAACAGCCAAAATCCCCCAAATTTCCGTTTGAGTGCTCGAAGCAGCCTCAAAAATGCCTGAAACAAAGCTAAAATCAGGTAGCGCAACCAGTAAAAAATGTTCATAGCGCACAGGCAATGGGGCGAAAGATGAGGTACACAAGTCGTTAATTAATTAAGGCATTATCAACTCGCAATTGCCAATTCCCAATTCCCCCATCTAAAATCTAAAATCTAAAATCTAAAATCTAAAATCAATATTATGGCTCAGGATGTCAGACAGTGGTTAGATGAAATCAAGCGGCTGCAACAGCAGTTAACAGAAGTTTCGCGCGATCGAGATGAGGCCGGTGAAAGTGCCGCTCAGTGGCGCCAACTATACAATACCGAAGCCGAGCAGCGGCGGAATGATGCTAAATTAACTCAGCAAACCATCGCTTCTCTGGAAGCACAAATAGAGCAATTACAAAATTTTTCCCCCCTTGTGCCCGAAGGCGACGATGCTGGAGTTGCTCGCCAGCAGGAAGTCGAACAACTGCAAACAGTAGGCGAACTTAAAGCTAAGTTAGCAGAAGTTCTCGAAGAACGCGATCGGGCGATCGAACAAGTTAAACAACTCACTCAAGCCCTCAAACAAGAAGAAGCCCGTCACGCCGAAACTAGCAAAAATTTAACTAGCGCCCTCGGAGATGCCGTTGACTTGCTCACGAAAGCCCAAAATCCTGCCCCTGCAAAAACGGAGACAGTATATTCTTTAGAGATAGTACCTACTCGCACTGCAAATCCTGGCGAAACTGCTCTGGAAATCCGCCAAACTTCTGCCCCAGGCAAAAATCCCGCCCAGCTTCCACCTTCTAAAAATCAGTTACTCGATTTACCGCCCTTTGGGAATTAGGAGTTACAAATTCAGGAATTTTCGGCATGGCGAGTCCCCTTAGCAGGTGGGATTTAGTCAGCGATGCGTTGTTTTTGCCTTAACTGCAATTAGGCTGCATTAATTTATCAGCTTCTTTAGGATATTCAATTCCGCTTATATCGGAATGATTAAACCACAGAGGACGCAGAGGATACAGAGGAAGGGAAGAGAGATGAATAATTCCGATGAAGGGCTGAGTTGATATTATTCCGCATCTACGGATGGTCTACTAATCGATGTAACTGTACTATAGCAATCCTAAATCATTCTCATAATTAGGGCTTGCTGAATAATCGATCGCACATCAAGAATAAGAGCGATCGATATATTCAAGCTCGATTAAAGATAA
>NZ_JAUBTT010000039.1:0-69663 GCF_036705125.1 Microcoleus sp. B7-D4 | reverse complement strand
TGCACACTTCTCTCGATCGCCCGCTCGAATAATCCAGGTCCGTCAGCTTTTGGCGCTTATTCAGCAAGCCCTAATTACATTTGTGTCTACCGGGAAACTTCTAAAATAGTCGGGTTCTGTTTTCTCACCTTCGCACACGATTAAAAACCATCTTCTACTTTTATCTTTTCGATTGTAGTAATCAATCTTGCTTCTAGACGAACTTTTTTTACTCATGAAGTTCACCTATTAGTTCTTTAAAATTACCAATAAAAGGGATAGCGCCATACTTGCCGATAATGTAATCGCGCTCGAATGAGGCATCTTTTCCGACTTTATACTCTACCAAAGAGTACAAATCAGTAGCGCCCTTGTTATCTTTTTCGGTAAACCATATTTGATCTTTGCGAAAACTTTTACTACTGAGCAAGTTTGTGTCGTGTGTAGTGAATATAAGCTGTGCGTTGTGCGGATTAGTCTCGTTAGAATTGAATAAGCAGATTAATTCGCGAGTAATCAGCGGATGCAGTCTGGCATCAAGTTCATCAATTAATAAAATTTTTCCTGTTCTTAAAGTATCCAGGAGAATGCCTGCTAATGCAAATAGTTTGTTGGTTCCCTCGGATTCGTGCGTTTCGATATCAAATAATTCTATAGCAGCCTGTTTCCCATCAGCATCATATTTCCGGTGAACTGTTTTCACGCCTACTTCATATATACCGAACATAGCGGTTTTCTGGGAAATATACTTGTTGATTTGAATATCAGCAATCCCTAAGTCTAATTTCTTGATAAATTCAATAATATCATGTCTGTGGCGATCGTTCTCAAAAGACTCTAAAGTTGCCTCGCGGTATTGTGTATCTTGCAAGCCTGATATCAATTGCAAAGTTTTACTGAACCACAGCAATATTTTGCCAGAAATTTTACCATTAAATTGTGCGACTACAGAAAGAAATAAAGCATTAATTCGGGTTTTATCGCTAATGCCTTGTCCCTCTGGGAAATCATCTAATATATAATTATCAAAATCCCGTTCAAAAATCATTTTTTCTTCACTGTCATCGGCTTGAAATAGCCACTCAGAAACAACTTCCCGCGCGTTCACCTCAAAACCGTACCTAAAAGTTTTGTCTTCTAGTAGAAAAACGATTTCAAAGAAAGACGGCTCTTTTTCTGTCTCCGTACTTAGCCTGAATGCTTCAATATCGATCGCGTCTGAAACTTGCGTTTCTTTGGATGAGTTGAGGACAAACCATTTCATAAAGTAAATTGCAGCAACAATGTTGCTCTTACCACTGGCGTTAGCTCCATAAATAGCAGCACTTTTGAGTAAGCTTAACTTATCATTAATGGGGAATACATTATTTTCGTCCAGCTCTTTCTCTTCCTCAGTAATTGACGAAGCTACCATGCTGAGGGTGACAGTTTCTTTAAAAGATTTGTAGTTGCCGACGCTGAATCCAATCAGCATAACTTGCCTCCGATCGCCTAAATTAGTATAACGTGCAAATTTTGCAATTCTTTCTATAATAACACAACCAGCTACCTCAGCTAACACCAAGTGCTAACCATGCGAATTCTCCAAATTATCCCCTCAATTTCCCTCGTCTACGGCGGGCCGAGTCAAATGGTACTCGGACTGTCTGCGGCCCTCGCGGCAAAAAACATTGATGTGACGATTATCACCACAGATTCTAACGGAGATATCGGTCAACTTCCCTTAGATGTTCCTCTAAATCAACCAATACAACAAAACGGCTATCAGATTATTTATTTCCGCTGTTCTCCGTTTCGTAGATATAAGTTTTCTCTCTCGTTATTGCAGTGGTTGAATCAAAATGCGCGACAATTTGACCTCGCTCACATTCACGCTCTTTTCTCGCCAGTAACTACCCTCGCTGCTACAATTGCTAGATATCACAAGTTGCCATATATTATGCGTCCCTGCGGTATGCTTGACCCCGCCGACTTGCAGAAAAAAAAGCGCTTGAAACAGATTTATGCCACGCTTTTAGAACGCCCTAATTTAGCAGGGGCAGCAGCAATTCACTTCACAAGTAAAGAAGAGGCTAAAATCTCAGAAAGATTTGGTTTGGGTAGCACAGGCAAGATGCCTGTGCCACGGGATTTGGACTTCACAGGCAAGATGCCTGTGCCACGGGCTTTGGACTTCACAGGCAAGATGCCTGTGCCACGGGATTTGGACTTCACAGGCAAGATGCCTGTGCCACTGGATTTGGACTCCACAGGCAAGATGCCTGTGCCACGGGATTTGGACTGCACAGGCATCTTGCCTGTGCCACTGGATTTGGACTCCACAGGCAAGATGCCTGTGCCACGGGATTTGGACTCCACAGGCAAGATGCCTGTGCCACTGGATTTGGACTCCACAGGCAAGATGCCTGTGCCACGGGATTTGGACTTCACAGGCAAGATGCCTGTGCCACTGGATTTGGTGATTCCATTGGGGGTGACAGCAGGTTTGTTTCCTAAGAGATTGCGGGAATCTGAAGTGCCAATCATCTTATTTATGTCGCGAATTGAACCGAAAAAAGGGCTGGATTTGTTAATTCCAGCATTAGAAAGTATTTTGGCATCGGGCATGGAGTTTCACTTTATTTTAGCTGGTTCAAATCCCCAAGATGCTGATTATGAAACACAAATTAAAGTACAAATTCATAATTCACGCTTAGCAAAATACACAACAATAACTGGCTTTGTGAGCGGTGATTTAAAAGTTGAACTATTGACAAAAGCCGACTTATTTGTATTGCCTTCTTATTACGAAAACTTTGGCATTGCTGTAGCAGAAGCGATGGCCGCCGGTGTACCTGTCGCGATTTCCGATCGCATACATATTGCGGAAGACATACAGCAAGCAGAAGCTGGTTGGGTGGGGCCTTTGGAAGTAGGGGCGATCGCCAATTCAATCAAATCAGCACTTCTCAATCCACAGGAATGCCAACGCCGGGGATTGAACGGCCAAGAGTATGCCAAAAAGCATTATAACTGGGAGGCGATCGCCCAACAAACCATCGATGCTTACCAGCAGATTTTGTCATCTATAGCAGAAGGAAGAAGCAAGAAGGAAAAAGCAAGAAGGAAGAAGCAATAAAATCCATCATTTCAGCCATTAACAACGTCCTAACCGTCTTGGCGGTTCCTATATTGACTAATGCAACAGCCATTTACCTTTTACTTCTTCTCCTGCTGCGAGTTCTTGTGCTGCTGCTATCAGAATATGCAGGCAATATTTTTTCAACGCTGCTATTGCTTTTAACATCAGTAGACTCAGAGTTTGAGGTAGCAGTCGGGGATTTTCTTCTAATTATAATCGGAACATTAACAGAGCGACCGCAGGGTCTGCCGAAGGAGTCTATGTTCCTTCGATAATCGCATATTGCAGACTCTGCACTCGGTTCTTGACAATCATTAATAAAGCTTTGCGCTAATTTGTAATTATTTCCGTCTCCCTGCTTTAAGAAAAGTTCTCCCGCTTGTTGAAAATCTGATACGGCTGGCGATTTTGTTCCCAACATACAGCGAATAGCACCTCGTTCCAAATAAGCCAAAGCATAATTAGGATTAACGCGAATAGCTTGTTCGTAATCCCCGATCGCCTGTTGCTTGTTTCCCAATTCATAGTATGCTTGAGCGCGACCGAAATAAGCTTCTGCCAAGTTAGGATTAAATTGCAGCGCTCGCTCGTAATTGTAAATTGCCTGCTGCTTGTTTCCCTGTTTTGACGTAGCAATCCCCAATCCGAGGTAAGCTTGAGGTATGTTGGGATTCAGCGTTAAAGCTTGAGTAAAATTTGCGATCGCCCCCGGAACATCTCCCTTTTGAACTTTCAAAGAACCTTGGTTGCTAAAATTTGCAGCTTTTTGAGAGATCGCAACTCTTTGACTGATCACAGCGTGATTGGCTCGGTAATTAGATAACTTATTTTGAGCTAGATTATAAACAGGTGTACGTGAATCTATCGCTTCTAAAAGTGCGATCGCCTGTTGCCATTTACTTTGCGACTGCTGCCAAACTTCGATCGGATGAGGCGGTTTTTGCACAACCACAGCAGCTTCCATCGCCAATTTTTGAGCCGTTGCTAGACTTTCTGCCGCCTGTAAGTTTTGCTGTACAGGAACCAAACTCGGGCGCAGTTTAAGCAAATCAGCTCTAGCTTGTTGATATCCAAAGCCGGGAAAGTTAGGAATTTTCTCTAAATTCGCGATCGTTTCTTTAAGTCGTTTATCGAAACTTCTGAGCAGATTTACATCGGTGGCTTTCCCTGCATTCTGCGTTTCCACTGCCAGTATTTTCGCTTGCTTCAGCGTTTCATTTCCCGATCGCATAAACGCGATCGTCCCTACACTTGTTCCCAACACCAAAACCCCTAAACCTGCTAATAAAGCTGCGGGTATTTTGCGACTTCGCGAATTATTATTAACTTGATTGTTAATTCGTGATGGCTGTACCCTTCGAGTCTGACGAGAGTGTTCCGCTTCCGGTTCTGAATCCACCTCCAAATCCCAAGCCGGCAACTGCAAATCATCTGCTGCTGTTCCCGCTGTCAACTCGCTACTCATGGGAGAAATATTATTGCTATTTCCGCTGTAATACTTGTCCACCAAACTCTGCAATCCTGCCTGATATCCTTCTCCTACCGCCTGAAATCTCCACTGTCCATTCTTTTTATACAAACGACCAAACTCTACAGCACTCTCTCGCGAAAAATTCTCTTTTAATTCATACCGAACCAGTTCGCTTCCCGTATCCAAATTGGTAATTTTGATAAAAGCATTTTTGATCTCGCTAAAATTGGCTTTAATTTTATCTGCTTCATGAATAGTGACCGCAAAAGTTATTTCCTCAATTTCAGGATTAATTTTCTCTAAAATAATGCCGTAAATAGTCTTCTTTTCTTGACCTCGGTTATTTTTGTCAGGAATCGATTGCAGCACCGAACCGTCACAGGATTGCAGATTATTGTAAAAGATAAAATATTTATCGTTAGGTATTTTGCCGTCAGCACCTAGCATAAAAGCAGAGACATCAATCTCGTAGCTTTGTCCTGCCTCTGTCACCTGCCAACCGAGGGCGATCGCCATTTTTTTTAAACCGGGCGCTTCTTTAGAGATATTAAATCTCTCACCCTTACTTAATTGCATTGCCATCTGCTTATTTGTTTAAGATAAAAATTTATACTACTCATCTTAAGGTTAAGTGGCATAAGAAGTTCTTTAATTAATGAAATTTAACAGAGTTTCTCTAATCGCAGGCTTGATTAAAAATATCTGGTGTCTGTATCTGAATTTATTGAGATTTACTTAGAGAGAATTACCTAAGTGAAAACCGGGCTTTCTTCCCAAGCGGTTTCTACAATTGAACTTAATTTGACATTGGTTTGGAGCATTTTCAAAACAAGGTAGCAAGTTAACAAAGTTACCAAATGCTCCAGACGAGACTGTTCCGCTTCCGGTTCTGGCTTCACCTCCAACTCCCCAGCCGGGAACTGCAAATCATCTGCTGCTGTGACCGCTGCCAACTCGTGATTAATTGGAGCAATATTATTACTACTTTAGCTGCAATACTTGTCAACAAAACTCTGCAATCCTGCCTGATATCCTGCTCCTACCGCCTGAAATCTCCACTCTCCATTCTTTCTATACAAACGACCAAATTCTACAGCAGTCTCTCGCGAAAAATTCTCTTTTAATTCATACCGAACCAGTTCGCTTCCCGTATCCAAATTGATAATTTTGATAAAAGCATTTTTGATATTGCTAAAATTTGCCTGGATTTTCTCTGCTTCGTGAATAGTGACAACAAAAGTTATTTCCTCAATTTCAGGATTAACTCTTTCTAAGATAACGCCGTAAATAGTCTTATTCTCTTGACTTCGGTTGTTTTTCTCAGGAATCGATTGCAGTACCGAACTGTCAAAGGATTGCAGATTATTGTAAAAGATAAAATATTTATCGTTAGGTATTTTGCCGTCAGCACCTAGCATAAAGGCAGAGACATCTATCTCGTAGCTTTGTCCTGCCTCTGTCACCTGCCAACCGAGGGCGATCGCCATTTTTTTTATACCGGGCGCTTCTTTAGAAATATTAAATCTCTCACCCTTACTTAATTGCATTGCCATCTGCTTATTTGTTAAACATCAAACTTTATAGCGTTAATGTTAATATTAAGTGGGACAATAAGTTTTCTTCTTTAAGAAAACTTAATATTTTGTCTCTAATAGTTGGCATAATTAAAAATATGTGCTATTGCTCTCCGAATTTATTGAGATTTACTGAGAGAGAATTACGTAAGCAAAAACCGGGCTTTCTAAAAAACCCGGTTTCGGCAATTGAACTTAATTTGACTCTAATTTTGAGCATTTTCAGAACTAGGTGGCAGCGTCACAAAATTACCAAAAGCTCCAACCGTTTGATAGCTTTTTTTGCCCAGTTCAGTTGTATAAATGCTGACAACGCCTAAATTCTGACGCTGCGTTGTATTGTCGAGCAAGCTTTCGATCGTGCCCCGCTGCGAAGTCAGCAAATTCTTGCAACTGCCGATCAAAGTATCTGTAATGCCGCCCAAAGCTTTCGGCACGCGAGAATCTTTGCACACAGTGTTTTCCAACTCGGTTTGGAGTACGCCGGAAGCATAAGTTAGGTATTGATCTCTCCCAGGATTTGTAAATGCCATGCCGGCAGCCAGAAGAGTCAGGGCGATCGCGACTTTTCCCACATTGCCGAAAAAATTAGAAGTTGGCTTCTTAGTATTCATTGCGTTATCAATAATCATTTTTTTTAGCCCCGTTGATTTATAAGCTTCTCTTGATTTAAACTACACCTCCCCAGATACAGATTTCCGAAAGGAGGGGACAGTTTTTAGATTGGAGGCGAGTTGCGAGTAAGTCTCTCACTGGTTTACCTTCCTTTTACGTTTCCCCCTCCCTCAAATCCGGTAAATTTTCAACAAAACATTTAGCTGGTTCCCAAGCAGAGCCTGGGGACGACGAAACTTAGTTTCGCTTTGATTTTTGCCGATCGATCTCCCGCTGCAACTCTTCAATCTGACGGCGCAAAGCCTCCGTCTCACTGTTAGGCGTTTGGGACTTCACATCAACCGCACCCTCAGCTACAGCCCGCTTGTAGTTCCCCAGCTTAATTTGGCGGTATTCTTCGGAACTTGCCCAGTCTCGCAAATACCGCAGGCGTTCCACGGGGAAAGGGTGACTCAGCATCACACCTTGACCGCCGTTGTAAAGTAAAAACTTATACACTTGGTTGAGATTGTCTCGATCGAGCTCTTGATAGTTGTCAGACTGGCGGATAAATTCTTGCAAACTGCATTGGTCAGCATATTTACTGCTAACTCCCGCAAGTTGCATCATCGTCTTCATCACACTGTTCAAGTCATCCGTCACCAACAAAGCCGCCCGATCCGCCGACAATTCTGCCTTGCGCCGCCACTCGTAAAAAGCGAAAATTAAACCGCTACCGACCATATTTCCCAGCCCGAAAGTCATCTCGCCAATTGTCGATGCCACGCTCATCGCCCACATCGCCATTTGATTTAAAGTTGGATGACCGCATTTAATGTGTCCCAACTCGTGAGCCAATACTACCCTAATTTCTGACTCTTCTAATAAGTCTAAAAGACCAGTGTTTAATACTACATAAGGTTGGTTTTTTCCCAGGGCATAGCTGTTAACTGAGGGATTCTGAGAAACAAACAAACCTGGTTCTGGAAAAACATCTAAAGCCTGCACGCACTCGCGAAATATATGATAAATGCTGGCATATTGGCGTGGGCCGACTTGAATGCTATTTCCCATTAGGTAAACGAATTGCGGTCGTTCGTAGATAAATTCTACAAATTTGCTGGCAATTAAGTCAAATCCAGGCACGCTTCGCAGCGCTTCCTCAGCTTGGCGATCGAGGGGATGCTGAAATGCTTCGCTAGAAATTCCCGTATAAGTAGGCATAGTTGTTGCAAAAGTTACATTTAAGATATCAGTAATGCCATCGCTGCGGGTGCTAGCTGGCGCCTGACTTATCAATCTTATCTTGACAAATATTCAACTGTTGTGGAACAGGGTGGAAAGCCTGTTCAAATTAGCGTTAAAATTGTGGTTCTGGTACAGGCGCGATCGACAAACATCTTTCACAGTGCCTGTGTATCGCCTCACCCCAAAATTGGAACGTGCAAAAATGGCTATCCTGCAACTCGAAAACGGTACAACCTACACTCAACAAAGCGACATTACCCGAGAACTCGCTTCCTTAAACATTCAACTCAACCGCTGGCCCGTGGGTGACAGCGCTGAAATTCAAAATTTGTTAGCTAAAGATGCTCTTGACGACAATCAAAAAGAGCAAGTGCTGCAAGGCCTCGACGGCTACTTTCAACAACTCAAGGAAACGGCAGGCTATCAATCGCGAGACTTAATTGTACTGCACCCAGACATTCCCAACCTCGACACCTTGCTGTCCAAATTCAACAAGTGCCACATCCACGCCGATGATGAAGTCCGCTATATCGTAGCAGGCGAGGGCATTTTCGGCTTCGTGCGGCCCGACGGTAGCCAAGTCGAACTCACTGTGCAGCCGGAAGAATTTATCAACGTGCCGGCGAATACAGAACACTGGTTTTATTTGACAGCAGCCCGGAAAATTAAAGCGGTGCGCTATTTTACCACGCAAGAAGGCTGGACGCCGGAGTATACCGATACGGAAATTCGATCGGGCTTAGCCATCGTTTAAATATGCCAGCTAAAGATAAGTTTCATGAACTCGTCAAGACTGCCCTCCAAAATCAGGATTGGACAATTACTCATGATCCTTATCATATCGATCTGGGATTTGTTGATTTTTATATCGATCTGGGTGCAGAACAGTTATTAGCAGCGACAAAGGATAATGAAAAAATTGCGGTTGAAATCAAAACGTTTTTGGCACCCTCGACGATTTCAGAATTTCATACCGCAGTGGGACAATTTATTAACTATCGGATTGCATTAGAAGATGACGATCCCGATAGAACTCTTTACTTGGCAATTCCATTAGATATTTACAAAAGATTTTTCAAATACTCATTTATTCAAAGGGTGATTGAACGCAATCAAATTCCGCTTTTAGTTTACGATACCGAAAAAGAGGAGATTTCTCAATGGATAAAGTAAGTTTGTATCGTCAATATATTCAGGAGTTGCTAACTGAGCGATCCCAGCGACGATCGCCTAGCGATCCAGTTTCCAGCGAGACGATTTTCGATCTGGTAAAGGATCGCTATCAACTTGTAAATGTGGGTTGGAAAAACGGTAGCACTCGGATTTATGGCTGTGTGATTCATGTAGATATTAAAGATGGGAAAATTTGGGTGCAGCATGACGGGACTGAAGAAGCGATCGCCGATCAGTTAGTAGCACGAGGTGTCCCATCCCAGGAAATTGTGCTAGCCTATCATGCACCTCATGTCCGACAATACACCGAATTTGCAGTTGGTTGATCCAGCCTCAAACTTTGTGATTTACAGATCGCAATATGCTCAAAGCAACCGCCTCCGCCACCTTAATCCCATCAATCCCCGCCGACAGGATTCCACCCGCATATCCTGCACCTTCCCCAGCAGGATAAAGGCCTTCTGTATTCAAACTCTGATAATCTTCCTTGCGTTTAATCCGAATTGGTGAAGAAGTGCGCGTTTCCACCCCAGTCAAAACCGCATCATCCATCGCAAATCCTTTAATCTGTTTGTCAAAAGCCGGAAGTGCTTCGCGGATAGCTGCGATCGCATAATCTGGCAAACTTTCGCTCAAATCAGTCATCACAACTCCCGGCGTATAAGACGGCTGCACACTGCCTAGCGCCGTGGAAGGGCGATTCGCCAAAAAATCACCCACAAGCTGCCCAGGGGCGTTGTAAGTGCCACCTCCTAACTCAAATGCCCGTTCTTCTAGGCGACGCTGAAACTCAATTCCTGCTAAGGGATGACCGGGATAATCCTCCGGCGTGATACCCACCACAATCCCGCTGTTAGCATTGCGTTCATTGCGAGAATATTGACTCATCCCATTAGTAACAAGTCGCCCCGGTTCTGACGCAGCCGCCACTACCAAACCACCGGGACACATACAGAAACTATACACAGAACGATTGTTTTGGCAATGGTGAACCAGTTTGTAATCGGCGGCACCCAAAAGCTTATGGCCCGCGCGATCGCCAAAACGACAGCGATCGATCGTAGTCTGCGGATGTTCCACCCGAAAACCAATGGAAAAAGGTTTAGCCTCGATGTAAACCCCGCGCGAAAACAACATTTCAAAAGTATCGCGGGCGCTGTGCCCCACCGCCAGAACTATATAATTACTAGCAATATATTCTCCACTGGCGAGGGTAAGTCCCTGCACTTTTCCATTTTCGATGTGGATATCTTCTACACGAGTTTGAAACCGAATTTCTCCGCCTAATGATTCAATTTGGGCGCGAATGCTTTGGACAATTCCCACCAGTTTGAACGTGCCAATATGCGGTTTGTTAATATATAAAATTTCCGGTGAAGCTCCCGCATTCACAAGTTCCGTCAGCACCTTGCGTCCATAATGCTGAGGATCTTTAACTTGGCTGTAGAGTTTGCCATCGGAAAAAGTACCCGCACCACCTTCGCCAAACTGGGCGTTAGATTCTGGGTTGAATTCTGCTTTTTTCTTCCAAAATCCAAACGTGTCAACCGTGCGATCGCGGACTGCTTTTCCGCGTTCTAAAAGGATAGGGCGAAACCCCATTTGTGCCAGCATCAGACCTGCAAACATACCGCACGGCCCTGTACCAATCACAATGGGGCGAATCGTCAAATTGCTGGGGGCTTTGGCTACCAAGCGATAACTCGTATCTGGCGTCACCATCACATGAGGATCTTTTTTGAAGCGTTGGAGAAGTTGCTTTTCCTGTGTCGTCTCTACATCCACAATATAGACAAGGAGGATTTCTGCTTTTTTACGAGCATCGTAGCTGCGCTTGAAGATGGAATAGCCGAGTAATTCTTCGGGGGGAATTTGCAGCTTTTTGAGAAGGGCACTGGCGATCGCATCTTGAGGATGATCTAAGGGGAGTTTTATTTCAGTTATTCTTAACATATAGTGGAAGGAAGAAGGAAGAAGGAAGAAGGAAGAAGGAAAGAGGAAGAAGGAAGGAAGAAAGAAGAATAAAAATCCCGAACAGAAGTATTATAACTATTTAACCGGAGATCCTACGGGCGATCGTCCTCGGTCGAGCAATTTTTGATTTTTGAGTGGATAATTGCAGAAGCGTTATAATAAATAAAAAATTAAGTTTTGTAAAGACCCTTGACTGCAACATTTACACCCAAAAACAGCCGCACCTGGCACGCTCTCAACCCCCTGTGGCAAGGAGCCGAAGACGCAGTACAGAAGGGTTTGCCCCACACCAAGCTCGCACCGGCGTGGCAAATACTGCTCCTGGGCGACGGTTCTCCCACCCGTCACCTGCAACTGCTGACAGGGGAACCCACAGAAGTAGATGTGATCGATATGTCTTTAGTGGGTGAAGACGCAGACGGCGCACCAGAGCAAATTGTCGCGGTTCCGGGGCCGCGCCTGCGGCGACAAGTGTGGCTGCGGACTGCTTCGGGACAGCGCTTGGCCTATGCTACTTCTTGGTGGGAAGCGAGCCACGTAGACGAATATTTACAAAATAAATCTTTGCCAATTTGGGCTAGTTTAGCGAGGCTGCGGACAGAATTGTATCGCGATGTGCAGGGCATTTATTGCGGTAATTCCGTGGCTTTGGAGTCAGCTTTTGAACAGTCGGGGCCTTTTTGGGGGCGACACTATTTGTTTTGGCATCATGGTAAGCCCTTGACGCTGATTTATGAGGTGTTTTCTCCTTATTTAACTAAGTATTTGGGGCCGATGCAATTGGATGTTGATTGAGACTGAGATATTGCACCATTATCAAGAACAGGCAAGATGCCTGTTCCACAAGAAAATTCACTCTTTGTGGAACAGGCATCTTGCCTGTTCATAAAAAGCTTATTGAGAATGGTGCAAGATTTCAGTCTCAACTGAGATATTGCACCATTCTCAATAAGGCTTTCAGGGCGGGCTAGAAGCAACGGCCCACAAGAAAATTTACCGATTGTGGAACAGGCATCTTGCCTGTTCTTAAGAATTGTTCCGCCGAAATTTCACTCGCAAACCGTCGCGGGGATGCGGAGTCGGTACTCGGATTAAATTCAAATCTTGATCCGGTAAAAGCTCCCATTCAAACTCCCGAACAATCTTTGCCGCAAACAACTTCATCTCTAACCGGGCAAATTCTTTGCCCAAACATTCTCGCAAACCGCCACCAAATGGCACGTAACTGAACGGTTTAGCCGATCGATCCGAGCTAAATCGATCGGGGTCGAATCGATCGGGTTCGGGATAAACGGCGCTATCCTGATGCGTCTGATTGATTTGATAAAGTACCATCCAACCCTTGGGAATTTCGTAGCCGCCGAACTCGCAAGCATTAATTACCTGCCGAAAGCCGCCTCCCACTGGCGGAACCAACCGCAGCACTTCTCGCATAACTTGCTCTAAATAAGTCATTTGTTTGAGTTGTTCCAAGGTTAGCGGTTCAGTTGGGGGGAACTGCTGCTGTTCGGCGCGGACTTTTGCCATCACATCGGGATTTTGAGATAGCAGAAGACAAAAAGAGGCGATCGCCGAAGTTAAAGTTTCGTGTCCTGCAAACAGCAGCAACAGCACTTGATCTTTTAACTCCTCCAAACTCAAACTATTTCCCTCGTCATCGCGAGCCGAAATCAGCAAACTCAAAGCATCCTTGTCGCTAGGGGTTCCTTGCTGGCGATCTATAATAATCTTTTCAAGTTCTGCCAACAGCAGCTTTCGGCACTTTTTCGCCTTGCCAAACTGACTCCAAGGCACATCTAAAGGAATCGAAAATAAACCATTGCACCACGTTTCAAAATAATGTCCTAGCGCCGTTTCCGAACCATTATCAATCCCTACTAACAACTTACCCGCAACATCAAAAGTATAATTCCTCAGTTCGGGATACCAAGTCATGGTTTCCATTCTGGCCCATTTTTCCAAATAGCGCTGAGTGATATCTTCCATCTCGCCGATGTAGCCTGCCAGAGCTCGCGGCCCAAACGCTTGGTACAACAACTTGCGGCGATTTTGGTGGTTAGCACCCGTTTGCAACGCCAAGGAAAGTGGCCCTAAAAGCGCTTTCGTGCTGGCAGGCCAAGTCACAGCAAAATATTGGTTTTCATTGCTTAAAACAAACAAATTAGCCTCTTGGCCACACACAAACACGGTAGGCTGTCCGAAAATGCTGGTTTTGAAAAGGGGCCCGTACTGCTGGTGGCGTTTTTTGGCAAATTGGGAATCTTGCAAAAAGTTGATAGTATCGCCAATTAGGGGTAAACCGAAACTGCCGGGAGGTAATGCCATTTTAGATTTTAGATTTTAGATTTTAGATTTTTAATATCATATCAATTTTAGTTGGAGGGTGGGCAATACGCAGCAGACAAATTTCTGGTAAAATAACTTTTCTCTGTGTGTAGCCTGTAGGGTGCGTCTTTAGATTTTAGATTTTAGATTTTAGATTTTAGATTTTAGATTTTAGATTTTTAATATCAATTTTCGTTGTCTCGTTCATATTGTCAACCCGACCACTTTCTGGTAAAATAAGTTTTATATGTTGGCGTTTGTAGGGTGCGTGTGTCTTAAGGTTAGTACAAAAAACTCATGTCTTTCCAAGTGATGCACCTTAGTATTTTGGCCAAAAAACCAATTTAATTTTTTGTTTTTTTAATCGGAATCTCGATGATAAATTCAGTGCCTTTCCCCACCACCGAGAAACACTTGATTTCACCTTTATGTTTTTCGACAATAATTGAATGGGAAATCGCTAAACCCATCCCCGTTCCTGAACCGACCCGTTTTGTAGTATAGAACGGGTCAAATATCCGATGCTTGACTTGCTCGGTGATACCTGCACCGTTATCAGAAATTCTAATCACAGCGAGACTATCTTTTACCTCTGTACGAATGCGGATAATTCCCTGATTATCGAGCGGTTCTTGTAACACGTCAATAGCGTTGGCGATAATATTCATAAACACCTGATTCAGTAGTCCGGCGTAGCACTCCACCAGTGGCAATTGCCCGTATTCTTTAACGAGTTGAATTGCGGGGCGATCTGGCTGAACTTTCAGACGGTGTTCTAAAATCATCAATGTGCTGTCGATGCCTTCGTGAATGTTAACCTTTTTCATGTCAGATTCATCGAGGCGAGAGAAATTCCGCAAACTCCGCACGATATCCCGGATGCGAGTAGCTCCCACCTGCATAGAAGACAGCATTTTAGGCAAGTCCTCTAGCACAAAATCCAGTTCTAAAACTTCTATTTCCTCCTGGATCGCTGGAGAAGGTTCCGGGTATTCATCTCGATACATTTGCACCAGTTTCATCAGGCTCCTGGTGTATTCTTCTGTGTAGGTAAGATTGCCGAAGATAAAGCTAACCGGGTTATTGATTTCGTGGGCAATTCCTGCTACCATCTGACCGAGACTCGACATTTTTTCGGCCTGCACGAGCTGAGTTTGAGCAAGCTTAAGTTCGCACAGAGTTACTTCGAGTTTGGCTGCTTGTTCTTGCGCTATCCGGGCTGAATCAACGCTTTTAGTGTAGAGTTCCGCTTGACTGATGGCGATCGACAATTGATCGCAAATTGCCGATAGCAACTCCACTTCGTCTTTGGTCCACCTGTGCACCTCGCGGCAAGAAGTGCAGCCAACAACTCCAGTTAAACCCCCTGCACTCTTAACCGGAAAATCCAAGACAGACTTGTAACCCACCTGCAAAAAGAATTCCCTTTCTACTGGATCGCTGAAAGTTGCCACATCATCTATTTGATACATTTCCAAATTAGCTATCTTTTGCGCCAGCGTCCCCGTTACCTCAGCAGGGTAATAACCCAAAAGCGAGAGCAAGTCATCATTTTTAGCTTCATGGACGATATCCCAAGCGGGCGTCTCGGCATCGGGCGTATACCACATAAACAGGCAGCGATCGAGTTGCAGCAAGTCGCGAATTTGCCGCACAGTTGTTGCCAAGATAGTATCTAAATCTAGAGAAGCGCGGATTTGACTGCCTAGCTGGTTGAGCAATTTTTGCTGCATTGCTGCTGCTTTTGATTCGGCGGCGGCGAGGCGAGATTTTTCGTAAAGTTCGGCTTGATTAATGGCGATCGCCAATTGAGTTCCTACTGCCATTAACAGTTCCACTTCTTCGTCTCTCCACAGCCGCACCCCGCTGCAAGCACCGCAGAGGATCGCGCCAATTTGACCCGACTGTGTTTGAAGGGGAATGTCCAGCAGAGAATTGAGCCCTACAGACATTAAAAATTCCCGTTCGGCTGGATCGGTTAATGCCTCAACATCGTCGATCTGAATTATTTCCAAATTGGCAATCCGATCAGCGATAGAAGCAGTTGGCTCGACAGGATATAAACCCAAACGCGAGGGCAAATCGGCATTCTTTGCCTCGTATCTCACATTCCAAACCGGCGGCGAAGCGTCGGGTAAATACCAGATAAACTGACAGCGATCGAGCAGGAGCAAGTCGCGAATTTGCTGCACAGTTGTCGCCAAAATAGTATCTAAATCCAGAGATTGGCGGATATTGCTAGCTAGCTGGTTCAGCAGCGCTTCCTGCTCAGCTAATTTGCGGAATCTCGCTTCCGACTTTTGCAACTGTCTTTGAGCTTCTTTTTGTTTTGTAACGTCCAAACCCAAACCGATTAAGCCGATCGCGTTACCACAATCATCTTTGACCTTAGTTTTAATTGTGTCAAACTGGTGATAGTCACCATCAGTAAGCTCTATAATTTCTTCCGTATAACATGGAATATCTTGGCTCCACGCTTGCGCGTCAGATGCCATGCAGCTAGCAGATTGTTCTAAGCCCAAAACTTCGGAATAGTGAGAGGCTGCTAAAAATCTTGATTCAGGTATAGCCACATCTTCGCAGAAAGTTTTGTTAACTAATAACATCCGCCCGCTAGCATTTGCCATCCATACCCAGATCGGAGCGTTGTCAATAATTGCCCTCAAAGTTTGCTTTTGTGTGGCGAGAGCAACTTCTGTTTGTTTGCGCTTAATCCCCAGGGCGATCGTATCGGCACTTGAGGCCAAAGCAATCAGCGTTGATTCGTTCAACTCGTGACGAGCAAACATCGCTATTACTCCCAGCAACTGATTGTCAACAATTAGCGGATATCCAGCAAAAGCCACCATTCCTTCTCGTGAGGCCCATTTTTTGTCCTTAATGCGAGGATCTTCTTGCACAGAATTAGTGATGTGAGGTTGTCGCTCCAGGGCGATTAAACCAATCTTGAACTCACCGACAGCAATGCGGCTGTGAGCGCCGTCAATATGAGTATATATCCCCGCGCTTGCTTGCAGTTGCAATACATTTTCCTCTTGATTCAGCGTCCAAATCCGAGCAAAGGCAACATCCAAATGGCGCACAACTGCATCGGCGCAATATTGCAAAGTTGCAAGCAAAGTCTGGTTTTGAGTTAGACCAATTCCCACATCTGCTGTGAATAAAGAAAGTTTCAATTGTTCTGCTAAGGCTTGTTCTGCTATTTTGCGCTCTGTAATGTCCGTAGCAGCACCGAGACGCTGCTTAATTTTTCCCTCCTCTGTTCTGCTAAACACAATTTCCCGGCTGACTAGCCAGCGCCAACAGCCTTTTTTGTCGCGCACCCGGTATTCGTACTCACCAACTTCGCCGTCGGGAGCAGTTTCCAATTCCTGCAAATATTCTGGAAATTTAGCTAAATCATCAGGGTGGATAATGGTTCGCAACAGACTGCTGCCCATTTTTTGAACTTCTTCGACGGTATAGCCCAGTGCGACATTGATTGCGCGGTTGTTGTACACATTTCGCTGCTCGATCTCGTCGTAGAGATAGAGAATATTCGGAGTAGCATTGGCAATTTGTTCGATAAAACGCTGGCTTTCTTGCAGCGCTGCTTCTGCTTTTTTGCGATCGCTAATATCGCGAGCAACTCCCACTACACCCGTGATGTTTCCAGCTCGATCGCGCAAAGGACTTTTGGTAGAAAGAACTCTCAGGATGTTGCCCTCGCTATCTTTTACTACTTCCTCGCTCGTTTCCTCAATACCAGATTGCAATATCCGGCGGTCATTTTCCACCAGCATATCTGCAATCTCCGGCGGAAATAATTCTGCATCCTTTTTGCCAATAATTTCTGATTTTGGCAAGCCAATAATGCCCGCCGCCGTAGAATTGAGCAATAGGTACCGGCTCTGAGTATCTTTGACAAAAATGCTGTCGCCTGTACTTTCGATTACGTTTTCAAACAGGATGTTGCTCTCTAGTACCGCTGCTTCTATTTCTTTGCGATCGCTGATGTCGCGAGATACGCCAACTACGCCGATAATATTTCCTTCGGCGTCTTTCCAAGGGCATTTTGTTGTTAGTAGCGTCCGATTTTCGCCATTTTTTGGTACAATTTCTTCATAATTTAAATATTCTCCCGCTGTCACGATCCTGCGGTCTGCTTCGATAATTTGCTGGGCTATTTCTGGGGGAAATAAATTTGTATCGTCCTTGCCGATCATTGCCTCCACCGATGTTGACAGCCAGTCAGCAGCAACGGAGTTAGCGATCGTGTAGCGACCTTGAATGTCCTTGACAAAAATGACATCCGGCGTACTGTCAATCACTGATCGCAAAAGAGAATTGCTTTGCTGGAGGGACTGTTGGGCGAGTTTGGGATCGGTAATGTCGCGGCCGACACCATAGATCAATTCTTCCTCGCAGAAACGGGTAGCAGTCCAGGCTATCCACTTGTAAGACCCGTTTCGACAGCGCCAGCGGTTTTCAAACCCAACGGTATTATTCCCCGCAGCAATACTTTCAGCTTCTTTTAAAGTAGTTTCGCGATCGTCGGGATGCACGAATTCAATGAAGAGTTGGCCAACCATTTCTCCTGGGGCATAGCCGAGGATTTTTTCTGCTGCTGGGTTGATGCGTTTTACATAACCGTCAAAACTAAGGACGCACAGCAGATCTAGCGAGAGGCTAAAAAAGCGATCGCCCCCGTTGGGTTCGCTGGATGGGCGATCGTTTTGGGCTGCGACAGCAGAAGCTTTTGAGCGCCCCGATACCCCCAAAAAGACAATATTGGCTATTCCCAAAAATCCCAGGGCGAGTGGGCTATCGTAGAAATTATCAGCGCTGCCAGCTACGAGCCACCCGTTTAAGACAAGCAGTACAATTATCCAAATTGAGAATACACTGCCAGGGGCGATCGTCCCTACGCTAATTTTTTTTTCATACTCCTTGCTGCCTTCTGCCTTTTCTATTCTGGTGACTGCTGCCGTAATTTTTGTCCACAACACGCGCAGTAAGTTCGAGAATTTAGTGCTTTTTGATTCTTCGATACGAACAGAAGATTTCATTTTTTTACTTTTGATCCCGTTTTACGTGTGGTGAGGCAAAATTACAATAAAGCTGTTTAAATATTGTAATATTTTCCTAGCTTGCGAAATCTAGCATTTTAAAATTTGCCTAAATCTACGCAACCCGACCATAGAATTAAGTGTATTTACGGAATTAGCGAGCAATCTCTTTTTAGCTGGGGTGGGCATTTTCTACTTTTTCCGACTCATAGAGAGAGTTTATCTATAATACTACGCTACATATTGCTGTTAGTCATTGGACATTTGGCCTAATCTAGCTAATCCTAGACGCAGAACCTAATTATGTAGGGTTCGGCTGAAGCAGCTTACCGCGTTATAGTAGCGTGTTATACCACTTTTTTCGTCCAGGAATGACCGGGTTTGATGTATGAAAATACTGCGTGGATCGCGCTGGCTGTGGGTTGAACAACCCGGAATATTAGTCAAGTTCAAGCAGGTTGAATTTGACAATAAATTATGAAGTTAAAATAAAGATAAACTGCGGATTTCTGAAGATAAAATGACAAAAATATTGGTAGCATTTTTTCGTTGCACTCCTATTTTCGCGCGTAAGGGCTAATTAGTAATTGGTAACGGCCAATTGGTAATTGATACGAGTTTAAAACACTAGATATCAATTTTGTTGTGATTCATCTGCAGGCGATGGGGGCCAAGGCGCCACAGCACCCAAAGCAGATTTGCGGCCTAATTGCTGTTGCCGAATTCGCTCCAAATTTCCCGCCGGAATAGAAGCTATGAGTTGCCGCGTGTAAGCTTGCTGCGGTTGGCGGTAAATGCGCTCGGCAGTGCCAATTTCCTCGATTTTACCTTTGTTCATGACGATCGCGCGATCGCTCATAAACTTGACCACGCTCAAATCGTGAGAAATAAAAATATAAGTCAGTCCAAACTCTGTTTGCAACTCCTTCAGCAAATTTAAAACTTGCGCCTGCACCGACACATCTAATGCCGAAACCGACTCATCGCAAATAATAAACTTAGGATTCAAAGCCAAAGCTCTAGCAATACAAATTCGCTGCCGCTGTCCGCCCGAAAACTCGTGAGGGTAGCGCCGCATAAAATCGGGATTTAAACCCACTCTATCCAACAAATAAGCAGCGCGATCGCGCTGTTCTTTCTGGTTCTTACCAAAGCGGTGAATCACCATCGGTTCCATCACCGCATCCCCAACATTCAGGCGCGGATCGAGAGAACTAAAAGGGTCTTGAAAAATAATTTGCAGATCCCGCCGCAGCCATCGCAATTTGCGATCGTACTCTTTTTTCATCCGATAATTAGCCATCCACTGCGATGCCGAACTACTTTTCGCAGGAGGCGTAATTTCTTGACCTTCAAAAAACACTTTACCGCTGGCGATCGGAATTAATTGCAGCAAAGCCCTCGCCAAAGTAGATTTGCCGCAGCCAGACTCACCCACCAAACCCAAAGTCTCGCCAGGGTAAACCTCAAAAGAAATATCGTTGACCGCCATAAATAAGCGTTTAGTTTCGCCAAACATTCCCTGCACCGGAAAACCGACTCGCAAGTTATCAACAGCTAGCAAAGGCTCGGAAATATTCGGCAGCCGAGGCGGTTTTCCTGTTGCAAAAGCGGGATTTCCCCCGCTGTTGTCGCCGTCTAAATCGGCATTTTTCTCGACAATTACTAATTCGCCGCTAGCATTTGTGGTGACATCCATAAAATCGGAAACTGTCGGCAAGCGGCGCCTTTGCCGATCGAGAGTTGGGCGGCAAGCTAACAGACCTTTTGTGTAAGGATGTTGGGGATTGCTGAAAATTTGTTCGATCGCACCGCACTCAACAATCTTGCCTCGGTACATCACCGCCACCGTATCGCCAATTTCAGCAATGACGCCCAAATCGTGGGTAATAAAAATCATTGCCATGCCTCTAGAGTCGCGCAACTCCCGCAGCAAAGCTAAGATTGTTGCCTGCACGGTTACGTCCAAAGCCGTGGTAGGTTCATCAGCAATTAATAAAGTTGGATTGCAAGAAATGGCCATTGCAATCATCACGCGCTGGATTTGACCGCCTGAGAGTTCGTGGGGATAGCGATCGAGCATAGCTTGTTTTTGGCCGTTGACGAGCTGCATCAAATCGCGATCGTCCTCCCGAACCGCTTCTTGCCGCAAAGCCAAACACCGCTGCCTGAGCTCATCGTCGCCCGGTAGCAGCTTCACCTCTTGCAGCAGAGAAGCAGCTTGGCGCCGCGCTTCTGTCTGCGACACCTGTTGGTGCAAACAAATGGCTTCTGTGAGTTGAAATCCGATCGTATAAACGGGATTTAGCGAACTCATCGGCTCTTGAAAAATCGTTGCAATCTGGCTGCCGCGGTATGTTTGTTTTTCCCTGTCCGGCATTTCCAGCAGATTCACAGGCCCCTTGCTAGCGCTGTCTTTTGTCGGAGAAAACCAAATTTCGCCATCGATTTTCGTTGACGAACTCGACAGCAAACCCATCACAGCCAGGGATGTTACCGATTTTCCCGACCCCGACTCTCCCACGATGCCCAGAGTTTGCCCTCGCTTGACCTCAAAGGAAATGCCGTCAACCGCTTTGACGGTTGCAGACGCATCGCCTGCGTCCGCAGATTGAAATTGAACCCGCAGGTTGCGAACTTCTAGAACGGTTTCACTCATGGAGGTCTATGGCAGTTAAATGGAGATTAAGTGGATTGTAGCAGGGCCTGTGGAAGGCAGAAGGCACGGGGAAAGTTTTAAGATTGCTTCGATCCTCGCGAAGCGTGGCAATCTGAAAACTCAGGGCTAGTTATAGATAGCGGCTCTCAATCAGGTGAGGTACTCGCCGGCTTTCTTACCAATTCCCCAATCGAAAATCGAAAATCGAAAATCCCAATCAGTACCTGACTCAATAATTGACAATTGCGATAAGTGCCTTCTGCCTGCAATTTTCCTCAAAAACCGATGATTTGAGTGTCAGCAGGCAGTGCAGTGGCCTCGGAGACCTTTTTAAACACGGTTGCCTGCTCGTTTAAGGAATTAGGTCTGGCCTGTCCGGGATTAGTGCCTTGCAACTGAAGCCGCATTTGACCTTCGGGAGTCAATTCAAAAACAGTCTGAACGGTTTCTGTGCTGCTGAGGCCGACATCAATGTGCATCGGTTTTTCACCGAGATTAACTTTGTACCTCATTTCTTTGGCGCGGGCGGCTCCGTCGGGGCCTTTCGCCATGAGAAACAATTTGCCTTCTGGGGCAAAGACGAAGGTGAAAGACTGACCGGAGGCGACTGTGCCTTGCCATTGGCCTAGGAGTTGCTGGTCGATGCTGCTAGCGGCCGGGGCTGCTGTTTCTTGGGCAATTATTGGTGCTGCTGCGGATGCGGGGCCGTGTGAAGCGGTGAAGCTGGCGAGGATGCCGAAGCAAAGGCCACCTGCGATCGCTTTACCAATCATTTTTGAATTAGACATGAGACCGATCTAAAAATTGGTTATTTGTTTTGTACACTGTAGCGGTAAAACCGTACTTTATTTAGTTTAAATCCCTTTTAAGGATAGATATAGGTTGCGGTTCCAACCTGCAACGCAGTTGTCATCCCCCGACTAAAGCTTTTCCTGAGCTTGTTGAAGCGTCACGGGGCTTTCAGTTTTTTTTATTGTAAAATCCAATACAAATTCGGCTTAAGCTGCACAGTTCGCTGTTCTGAGTAGATTGTTCTTCACTCAAAACAGCTAATTGACTATTGCGTTCGATCGCACTCCCAGATAGTTTGGCAAATCGATCGCATTAATAGTCTTTCATTAATTTTTTTCAGTATCGGGTTCGACTTGTTCTGTCGGAGATTCCGGCGCGGCTTCCTGTGGATTTCGCGATCGTTTCATTCGCTCCAATGCCTCTGCGTAAGACCAAGCCATGCTCACAATAAAAGCTTTCGCCATGCCGGACAAATTTTGTGCATCCTCGCTTTCAGGCGCTTCAGCTTTTTGGTTGCCGTCGTTCATCATGTTTTTGTTTTCTCCCGGGCAGGTTTTTCTAGCGATTTTTTGCAGTGTGCGATCGATACCCAAAAATTATGATTTTGCTTGCACCCGCACCCTACTTATCTTTGAGGGTATGACCTTGATTACCACAAATAATATCATAAATACGCTGATTCGATGACCGGATCAGAAAGAAACCTTAACTTCGCTGGTTGCCCGCAGCACTGACTCTTGCTGGAAAGTGCGCTTGTAAATTTCGATAATTTCATGAATAGCTTGATTCTTGGCCGGACTACTTTCATAAATTAAAATAACTATTTTAGAGTTTTCTCTAATCAGAATTCCAGAACTGTTGAGAAACTGCCCGGAGCCCTCTAATACGGTTAGCCCTTCCCGAAAGCGAGGGGTAATAACCGCCTTGACAAACTCCTGCCATTCGGATTCAGAAATGGTCTCGCCTCCAGGTTTTGTTAAGCCAAAATACAGTTCATCTTTGAGGAGATTTGTTTGCTTGGCATTAGTATCCGAAGTTTCGGGAATTTGAGCGTGGGCAATTGTGGCCGGACAAACAGGCAGGATGAACAGCAGGCCGGTCAAGCAAAGACTGTTAAGATGTTTATTCATCAGGAATTACGCGGAACTTCTATATTGTGGGCCGTTGTTTCTAGCGTGCCCTTGAAATGCTGATAGAGAATAAGCTGTTGGGCATCTAAATTGTATTTTTTGGGCGGGCGAGACGCCCACCCCACAAGACTTTTCTTAAATTTGACTCTACAATTTAAATGCACTTCAGCTTACTGCAATATCTCAGTTTTAACCACCGAGTCTGATCAACGGGTTTTTAACGCAAATTTGATTTAATTTAACATAAAAGACTTCCAACTCAAAAACCCAGTTTCACCTGAGAAACTGGGTTTTTGAGCGTCTGTTCTAGTTTATTTATGATCGCCTACTTGATTGCGTCTGTCGTATTAAGCTGCTACGCATCTAAATTGAATACAGAGACGGGCAGGATGCCCGTCCCACAATAATTGTAGAAAAATTGACTGTCAAATTAGATGCACAGCAGCTTAACTAGCTCAACCTATTTTAAACGTCAAACTTTTCAGGTGTTCAGAAACCCGGAAGGGCGAGAACTCTTGGCTGCGCCCTTAAAGCAATCAGGTTTCTCAGTGTTATATTTTTTTAGGTGGAGCTAGTTATCCTTTAATTCGCGGACACTTCTCTTAGCAGTGTCTTGGTACATCTCCCCCATTTCTTTCACGGCTGCTCCTGCCTCTTGCCCAATCTTCTGAACTCGTTCGCCCGGAGAGTCTGAGGTTTCGCGAGCTTCTTGCCTCCATTCCCGTGTTGTTTGGGGTCTTTCAGGATTGTTTAGATCAGCCTTTGAGCTGGCTTGCGCGCCAAAACCTTTGTTACTGCTTCCGGAATCAACATTTGTTGTTAGCAGCAGAAAACCGACTAGGACAACACTCAAAAAACTCTTGATTTGAAAGCCCTTAAGCAGGGAACTGATGCGAGCAATGGCTGTGGAAATCAAATTCATCTGGGTCATACTCCCTAAGTTTATTGGTGATATTTTTGAACATTTTTTCATCTAATAGACTGGCTCCAAAATCAGCAGCTAACGCGAGGGGAAGCCAATTTAGCTTCAACTTGCTATTAACCAGATAAATAGAGTTATAGGTTAGCGATTAAATCTGGTAAACACGCCACCTATGTGTCAGCCAATTAGTTTTTTCACACATGATTATCACGTTAACAGCAGCCAAAGAGTTCTACCTCTAACTAAAGTCATAACTTAGTTAGAAGTAAAAACAATATTTTTCAGCACAGGGTTAGAGAATTTTTAATCAATCATGCTCTGCAGCGCAAATTCTTATTGCAAGCGATCGCCCGTTTTCACGTCAAACCAGTGCAGCAACTGAGGCGGAAAAACCAGCTCTACAATTTCAGAATTCCAGTGGCGGTCATTTGGCAGCAAAGCCCGCACCGTTACTGACTCCACACCTTTAACTCGGACGCTAACTAAATTTTGCATCCCCAAGTTTTCCACTAAAAAAACCTCACCTTTAATTGCCTCTGGGGCCGACATATTGCCGGCCTCTACATCTGCAAAGCCGACGTGTTCCGGGCGAATTCCCAACACAATTTCTGGCGGCACAGTAGGTATATTTGGGAGTGGAACTCGAAAATCCCCCAACACAGCAAAATTGCCCTGGCATTTAAGCACTAGCAAATTCATTTGCGGGCTGCCCACAAAACCGGCTACAAACTGATTTGCCGGACGAGTATAAATTAAGTGTGGCGGATCTAGCTGCTGGACGCTGCCGCTGTTGAGAACTGCGACTTTTGTAGAAAGCGTCATTGCTTCGGTTTGGTCGTGAGTGACGTAAACTACAGGAGCTTTTTGAGAGGAAAACAATTGTTTGAGTTCAGCCCTAACTTTTTCTCGTAATAATGCGTCGAGATTGCTCAAAGGTTCGTCGAGCAAAAATACTTCCGGTTGGCGCACTAATGCGCGGCCAAGGGCGACTCGCTGCCGCTGTCCGCCTGATAGTTTTCCTGGTTTGCGATCGATTAATTCTGTCAATCCGAGGGATGTTGCAACTTCTGTCACTAACCGATTGATTTCGCTGGAGGAGATTTTGCGAAGTTTGAGGCTCGATGCCATATTCTCGTATACTGTCATGTGCGGATACAGCGCGTAACTTTGAAAAACCATTGCAATATCGCGATCGCCCGGTCTGAGATAAGTGACATCGCGATCGCCAATTCTAATCTCGCCTCTAGTCGGCTGTTCCAACCCTGCAATTAAGCGCAGCGTCGTAGATTTGCCACACCCTGACGGCCCCAACAAAGTCAGAAATTCCCCTTCGCTGACATCCAAACTAATGTCTTTCACGGGAACAACTTTAGGGCTGTAGGTTTTATTGAGGTTTTTGAGTTGCAATTTTGCCATGATTTTTAAAGTGTTGACTGTTGACTGTTGACTGTTGATTGTTGACTGTTGACTGTTGACTGTTGATTGTTGACTGTTGATTGTTTACTCGTTACCAGGCTCTGCTTGGTCACGCATATCCGGAGGCTCTGCCTCCAATTTTCCTGTTTAAAAAGCGAGGCAGAGCCTCTAGATATCGGTTCCCAGGCAGAGCCTAGGAACGAGTTCTAAACTATCCTTTTACCGCCCCGGCTGTTAAACCCTGAACAATGCGCCGCTGGAACACCAAAACCAGCAAAACCAAGGGCAAAGTTCCCAAAACGGTAGCTGCGGCGATCGGCCCGTAAGGAATCTCAAATACTGACACCCCGCTGAGTTGAGCCGTGGCAACGGGGATTGTTTTTAGAGATTCGCGAGTCATAAATGTTAGTGCAAATATAAACTCGTTCCAAGCTGAAATAAATGTCAAAATTCCCGTTGTGACTAAAGCTGGAAATGTCATCGGTAGCACGATTTGCCACAGCATTTGAAAAGTGTTGTATCCGTCAACTTTAGCCGCATCTTCCAAATCTTTTGGCAACTGTTGAAAGAAACTCCGCATCACCAAAATTGTCAGCGGCAGATTGATCGCTGTGTAAGGAATAATTAATGCTAAATAATTATTGCCTAAATCCAAAGCTTTGACAATTTCCAGCAGTCCCAAAAATAGCAGCACCGCCGGAAATAGGGTTACAATCGTCACACTTGCCAGGATGATTCTCTCGCTCCACAGCCGCAACCGGGCTAAAGCGTAAGCTGCGGGAGCGCCTACTGCTAAACACAGCAATGTTGAAGTAATGGAAACAAAAGCGCTATTTAATATGTAAAGTGCAAACGGGCGACGCTGGAACAGCGACAGGTAATGCTCGAAAGTAATTCGTTTGGGAATGTAGACGTTGGGAATCGCTGAAATATCTGCATTTACTTTGAATGAAGTTAGCACTTGCCAGATAATGGGTGCGAGAAAATATGCGACGATTAATATCGCTGAGATTGCCAAGATTAATTGCCGGATGTCAAAGGTTTTTTTGGTGGGTTGTTCGCGGGCGATCGACATAATTTATACCAATTAAAGGAACGTGCTAAGTTGTTCTGCATTTAGATTTAACTTTCTGGGCGGGCTTTCCTGGACACCCCACAAGAGTTTCAAGAAATAGGATTGTGCGGCGAGAAACCGGGTTTCTATGAGTTTTGTGAACAGTCACGAGAAATTTACGAAGAAACCCGGTTTCTGGGCTCTGTGTGCGATCGCAAACTAACTTAACCAGTACCAATCTAAAATCTAAAATCCCAAATCTAAAATTGACTGGCGCGGGCTCTCGATAACAGGTAAGCGGCGATCGCAACTGCTGCCACTAACAGCAAAAAAGTACACACCACCAAAGCAGCCCCATACCCAAAGTCTAAATACCTCATTACCGTGCTGTAAATGTAGATAGAAACCGTCTCAGTTGCCCCCGCCGGCCCCCCTCCCGTCATCACCTGAATCAAGTCAAAAATGCCGAAAGCTTGGGCAAATCGAAACAGCATAGCAATCACAATTTGGGGCATCAACAGGGGCACAGTAACTTGACGGAAACTCTGCCAGCTACTAGCGCCGTCAATCGCGTGTGCTTCGTATAAATCACCGGGAATCGATTGCAATCCCGCTAGCAAAAGCAAGCTGACAAAGGGCGTAGTTTTCCACACATCCGCTGTAATCACTGCCATCATTGCCAAAGTCGGATCTCCCAGCCAGCTAATGCTATTTTGAATCAATCCCAAACGCATCAAAACATCGTTAATTACGCCGTATTGATCGTTAAAAATCCACGCCCAAGCTACTCCCATCAATGCAGTCGGCAGCGCCCAAGGTAGCAGGGAGATTGTGCGAACAATGCCGCGCCCTGCGAAGGATTGATTTAAGACTAAGGCAATTCCCATACCGAGAATTAATTCCAGCACAACAGAGGCGACAGTAAATACTGTGGTGTTGCCTAAAGTTTGCCAGAAACGCCCGTCACCTAACATTCGACTGTAGTTAGCAAAACCGGAAAAAACCAGTTTTAATTCTGTACCGAGGTTTTGGGTGAATAAACTCAGCCAAAAAGCGCGCAATATTGGGTAAGCAAATACTAGCATCAGAATTATCAAAGCTGGTGCTACTAATATCCACCCGGTTTTTTGTTCGCGCTGTCGCATCTTGTCTAATTGCATATTTCTCACCTTTAATTTATTTTGGGGCGGGCTAGAAGCCCACCCCCTACTCCTCACAATTGAATTATTTTTTTGTGGAACAGGCATCTTACCTGTTCCTAACTCTTTGTGGAACAGGCATCTTGCCTGTTTCTAACTCTTTGTGGAACAGGCATCTTGCCTGTTCCTAACTCTTTGTGGAACAGGCATCTTGCCTGTTTCTAACTCTTTGTGGAACAGGCATCTTGCCTGTTTCTGACAGAGGCAAGATGTCAAATTTACGAAGCTTTGGGTTGTTTTAAACTGCCTAATAAATTGCGAGTTTCGCTAGCGGCAGCTTTCATTGCTTGTTCTGCACTCATTCTCCCGGTAAAAGCTGAACTCAAATAACGCTGCAAAATATCAGAAGCTTGAGCGTATTGTGCCAGGGGCGGGCGCAAAGCTGATCGTTCCACTACTTTTAGCAGTTGCGGGTAGTGGGGATATTTGGCGACTATTTCTTTGTTGGTAAATAGGGATTTGTAACTGGGAACTAAACCGGTTTGTATAATAAATTTGCGCTGGGTTTCCTCGCTGGTAAGGTATTTAATTGCTTTCCACGCTTGTTCTGGATGTTTTGAGGTTTTGGCAATTCCCCAGCCCCAGCCGCCCAAGCAGGAACCGCCTGTTTGGCCGATACTGCTGAGCATTGGCTCGATCGCAATTTTGCCTCTAACATTCGATCCTTCGGCATTTGCCAGCTTCCAAACATAGGGCCAGTTTCGCAAAAACAGCGCTTTGCCATTTTGAAACAACAGCCGGGTTTCTTCTTCGCCGTAGGTGGTGACACCCGGAGGAGAAATGCCAGAGGCGATCGTATTTTTGAGAAATTCCACTGCTTTAATTGCTTCTGGTTTATCTAAGCCAACTTCAAAAGTTTGCGGGTTAGCCCAAAAGCCGCCGAAACCGGAGAGCACTTCAACAAACATCGCAGATACTCCCTCGTATTGTTTACCTTGCCACAGATAACCCCAAGTTGCTTTTCCCTGTTTTTGCAAGTTTTGAGAGATTTTTACCATCTCTTCAAAAGTTTTCGGGGCTGGAATCCCCGCTTGTTCTAAAATGTCTTTGCGGTAATAAAGCATTCCGGCATCGGAAGCGTGGGGAATTCGGTAAAGTTTGCCCCGATAGCGCCCGCCTTCGACGTTACCTTGGATGAATTTTGATAGTTGTTCGGGGGGAATTCTGTCTGTCAAATCGCTTACCCAACCTGCGGCTGCAAATTTGGGAACCCAGACAATATCCATGTTGATGATGTCGTAGGGCGATTCGCCTAAAAGAAAGGCAGATGTGTAAAGATTTTCTATGAGGTTGCTGTCAAAAGGCCCTTCTATGAGGTTGATGCGAATGTCGGGGTTTTTCTGTTCAAATTCTTTGACAAAGGGTTTCCAGTTAACAAGGTCTTGACCTTGCATTAACATGGTAATCACGACTGGCTGTTGAGTCAGTGCCGGCAGAATAAATAAAAGTAAGACTGTCGCTAATGTGACAGCGAATAAGGCTAAAAGACGGGGACGCTTCTGGCTTCGTTGCTGCGGGGAATTTATTTTTTGCATTTGTTTTTGAGAAATGGCGGTGCGATCGCCTTCTTTCTCTCATAACTCGCTTTCTTTTGTTTCGCTGGATTTACCGAGTTTGTGCAATAAAAGTTTAAGTAAACTTTAGCTTACTTAATAATCCTTGAGTGAAGAATGCAAATTTTGATTAAACTGATTAGATGGCGAGTTAAATCAACATCTATCTACAGATAGATATTAAACCTATTACAAAAATCATCAACTATCTTGAGATTATCTGCGTTTATCTGTGTTTATCTGCCTGTAATCTGCGGTTAATCCTTCTATCAAAGATTTATGCAATTCAAGTCTATTGAGAACATTTAAATAAATAATTCTTCCTTCTTCCTTCTTCCTTCTTCCTTCTTCCTTCTATCCTTTACATCCGTTACATCCGTTACATCCGTTACACAATCCGTTGCCGAACTTCTTCCTTCTAAATACAAAAAACACCGCTCCTCAAAACAGGAGAACGGTGTATAGGGGGTGTTATGGGTTGTTGTCTGGGATTAACCTTAACAAATCAGGGTCGGCTGAGGCTATGCCTTGTGATGGTTAAAAAATTGGCACAAACCTGCATTATCACCCATTGATCGATCGACCGCGAGCGATTAGCCCAACCATTCCACAACAGCATCCTGCTTGGTATTGGTGCGCCGTTCTGGGGTTTCGCGGTTGAATTTCAAGTGGATGGCGCGGTTTTGTTCGCCGTCTGCTGCTACTGCAAAAATCGGATAGTCGATTAAGCCGTCTTGGAAAGACATCTGGAAGCGGAAAGTGCCGTCAGCATTGAGTTTAATCGGCTGTCCGCCTACGTAGACGGTAGCGTCGGGTTCGGTGGCGCCGTAGACGATCAGTTCGGCATCAGCAACTAACCAGAACTGGCGGGGGCGCATCGGGGCGGCGAAGCCAACTCCCGACATACCGACACCGGACATACCGAAACCTGACATGGTGAGACCGGACATACCGACACCCGACGCGGTGAGGCCGGACATACCGACACCCGACGCGGTGAGGCCGGACATACCGACACCCGACGCGGTGAGGCCGGACATGGTGGGAGCCGCCCACATTCCGACGCCGGAGGGGAACACGTAGGAACTGAGAGCTTGTTCGTGGATGCCGACTTGCTGGACGGAACCGGCTACGTGCTGCATGGAACCGAAGACAGAACCCGCTACGCGCAGGGCTTCTGCAGATTCTGCCATGCCGAAGATTTGTTCGTAGATGGCGTTGCTGGTGCTGTAACCACCGCCATTGACTGCTTTTGCGAGTTTCTTGGCCGGAGGAACCAGTTCCGCGAAGGTTTTGCCCTGCAATTCTTCTTCCCAGTCGAGGGTGATGAATTGATCTTCAATCCAGTCGCTGGGATAGACGGGAGGAACCCGGACTTCGGCCGATCGAGCTAATACCAGCCAGCGGCCATCTGCACAGCGGTAGCCGATGTCGATCGCGTAGTCCCGATCGCTCACGGGGATTGGCACGTACCATTCCCGCGCCAATTCGTCGCAGGGATATTCTTGAATGCTGTGCGGGCTTTGAATGTCGAGGTTAACATCTGTAACGTCGTAGATCCGCAGGGCGAGTTGCTGTCCTCCTTGGCGACGCAATTCTTCTTTGCGATCGTTGGGAATGTCCCAGTAAGTGTAGGCCCATTCTGGGTCGCGGGGCATTAAAACCACCCGGCTTTCGCCGTAGCCGTTGGGCAAATCTGCTAAACCTTCATCTACAGATGACAAAGAACCGCCGGTTCTATCTTCTTGACCGAGTTCAAACTTTGCTGCTTCCACTGCTTCTTGTGCCTCTAGTTTGCGAGATGGACTGTATGAAAATTTGGTGCGCTGAATTTCTTGAATTGATGCCAGAAGTTGCGATTTCCGCATCCGGCTGTAGCGAGAGACTCCACATTCGCTAGCAACTCTGCGGAGTTGTCGCAAAGTCATCTCTTCTAATGGTGGGCGTTCTTTTGCCATGAGTTTGTTCTCCACTAATTTAGGATGGCGGGTTAGATTTTTCGTTTCAACACAAATGTGTTGACTTTTTGAGTTAGAAACTCTTTTAAATGCAAATATGATCGAGCTTCCAAATCTCTCCAACCTTTGAAGCCTTGATTGTTTTTAGCTTGTCTTTTCCCCAATGCGATCGAGGGTTGTGACTTCTTGGCTTCTGCGCGCACCGTCCGATCTAAATAAAACTTTTCTGTCGATTCTTGATTGACAAGATCGATTTTGTGAGTGCGATCGGTGCTGCTAGCAACGCTGTGCTGGCAGCACACGCGCTATTCGACTCCCAGTGCTGCTTAATCGAAGCATTTCTTTGGGATCGCTTTGTCATGACTTAATGTTGCAGACAAGTTGCGATCGGGTCAAGGGGTCTTTTCCCTCAATTCTGGGTACTTATACGCATTTTCGTGATTTTGGGGATCACTTTGTCAGGGAATCTTGACATTCGGGAGGTTTGGGGGATCGGTGTTGAAGCGAATGTCAGGATTTGATGACCAATGGGATAGGGGGCTTTTGATGGGTTTGGAGGGTGGGGGCGATCCGTATGCAATATCTATATCTTTAGGAATTCGATCGCACTTCCAGCCAACTATTCTCCCGATGCTTTTCTCTCCATCACTTCCTGTCACCAAGGGATTAAATTTTTGTTGGCGCGCTCATACTATATGCTACTATAGCATATAGTAGCAAAGTAAAATCCAAGATAGAAGATACAATGTCTATAGAATTAAAAGAAAAAGAACTCGTGGGTGGAAAACGCAAGCGGGAGTTGATAGCGGTATACATCCCCAAAGAAAAGAAAGTCGCTTTAGAGGCGTGGGCAGCCTCAGAAGAGCGATCGGTTTCTTGGATAGTCGCCAAGCTGATCGATCAAGCACTTTGCTCCCGTCAACAGCAGCAGGAAGGTTTGGACAATGACAACTAACCCACGGGGCTATCTCGAAGATCCTGAAGATGAAATCCAGCGTATGGGGAGTCCTCAAACCGAATCCGTTGTAGCAGGAACCAGAAAAAAAGCAGTTGAACGTTGCTTAGAAGAAGCAAAAGGACGGAAGTTACTCGCCGTTCAACACTTTCAGAAAAACATTTGGCGGCTCTCCTGAACTTGTGGTTATAATTTTATCTAATCAGAGAAGCAAGCTAATACGCGATTCCTGAAATTATTAAAATTAGAAAAGCCATATCCTTGGCGCATTATCAACTTAATTCGATTGTTGATTCCCTCCATAACTCCACTTGTTGTGCGATTAAGAAAGTAGTTGCAAATACCCTCAAAATGATTTTCACTCGTTGATGCAGATTCTCTAAAAAATACTTGTGCATGATTTAGCCATTCTTTAATTTTTGCCTGCCCTTCTTTGACGGTCAAATTAGTCTCATATATTTTTCTAAATTTTTCTTTCATCTCATACGCAATTCTCAAGCATTCTGATTTACCTAGTGCCATCTCTAATTTATCAATCTGAAGAGGATTCAAGTTTATTCGATTACTTAACAATAAATATTTACTTTTCCTATCTGTTATTCCGGCTGCTCTGCGTAATTTATTCAAATCTTTATTAACTACTTTCATCACATGAAAACGATCGATAATAATTTTGGCGTTGGGAAATACTTTTTTGATAACTTTAGGAAACCCTCCCCACATATCAACACTCACTTCCTCAACTTGCTCTCGAACCTCAATTGCTTGTTGCATAAGGACTTCAATGATTTCTTCACAGCGATGAGAATCAATCATCTCAATTAAATTACCTTCGGAAATGTCCCCAACAACAGTCACAAAATTTCCTTGACCTTTCCGCATACTTATTTCGTCGAGACAAATTCGTTTAACCTGTTCCCAATTCGGTTTTTTTTTCTGCTTATTTGTCTGCTCAAATATTCCTTTTATTTCGTCATAACTCAGTCCTTCTTCTCGTCCAATTTGCTCCATGCTCGATTGTTTGACACGCTCATAAATATTTTGTTCGTATCGTTGAGTATGCCGTCTTTTAATGTCCAAAAAATCTACTTTTTCTGTGGGATATCGTTGGCAATTAGGACAGTAAAACTGCCGTCGCGGGACTTTTAAATACACAGGACGACCAAACACTGGCAAATCTCTTACTAAGATTGGTCGATTCTGATGCAATTGTTCGGTATAATTTTGACAGTGATGACAAACCATACTTTCTCCTACAATTCTCAGTCCTAATAAAATTTTTCCATCAATTTGAGTACAACTTTCAACCTTCACTCCAGGCAAGTCTAATATATAATCCAAATAAAAGTCCATGAGAATAAATGTATTGTTTGTTACATTATACACCATAAAGTCAGGAGAGCCCATTTGGCAGTGTATTTTCCCAGGAGGCGAAGATGAAGACTAAAGATACAATTGTTTGGGACTATAAACAGGGTTGGACTTCTCCAGAACTAGAAGTTCCGGCAACAGGTAAAATTGCTATTTTTGTCGATTACCCAGATGACGACTTAAGTATGCCCATCATTGAACCCGAAGTAGAAGAACTTTTGTCAAGTTTAGGCTATGTTGGTGAGGGTCGCTACATTGGAGAAAACGATCGCCTCAAACCCTGCGATACAAAAACTGTCACTTATGTAGAAACATTCTCTATTGAAGAGTTGAGCCATCATCTCAGAATACTGAATCAAACTATCATTCCGAGGGAATGGTTTTATATCTTAAATTCCGAGGGAAATATTATCCATCTTCAAGAGGCGATCGTTCCAGCATAACCGCTCGATTTAAAAATTAGCGATCGCTTGAGAATAGATATATTTGTCTTTGGGAATATGACAAACTGGAAAACTTCCGGCAGTAGCTGGTGGAGGAGTGAAGGTAAAAAGCATTAATCACATTTTACGGAGTCAGCCTCAAATGACCATACTTACATCAGAACAAATTGCACAATATCGCTCTGAATTGGCGAGCGATCCAGAGGCATTAGCTGCACTTGACGAAGTTGAAGCTTGTGATAACAGTTTAGAAGATGCAGCAGAAGTGTTAGCAATTGAGTCGGGATACACAAAATCCACTCTGGCAGAGTCAGACCAAAGTTATTTAGACAAGTTAACCGAGAAAGCACGAAAAGTTATCTGTAGCAAATACACAGGTGATTTACTAGAATTATTCAAGGATTTGAGAGATTTTATGCCGTTTCCTGCTAATTTAGCAACCTTAGTTGCTATCAACGTGACTAAAATAGGTGTTAATAAGTTTTGCGAGTCGTCAGAGTCTGAAGCTTAGATTCCTGTAGCTGTAAAGGCTGCCCAATCGGAAGGGTGAGCAAAGGGATATGCTTGAGATAGGCGATATGTTATTGAGGCCTCAGCTTTCCTACGCTCTACTTTTGGCAGTTTACTAAGGATTTCATCAATTAGAGGCTTGTATTTAATCAGGCTTTTTTTAAATTCGTCCACAGTTAAATCCCGTAGCCGTTTCTGTGCTAGGTTGAGGGCGATCGCAATATCTCCCTCTTCTAACTGTTTATATTTTCTCAGGTTTTCATAAAACTCAATCATCAGAAAAGCAGCAGACAGTTGATCAACCTCCCAAAGGGTACTGACGACGCTAGGACTACCTGCAAACAGAAAACCACTTGGTAAACCGATATACTCATCGCTGATGCTGTTAAAATCTGTCATGCCAGTTTCACAAGCTGAGAGGATAACCAGGCGACATTGATTTAAGTCTAGAGCAAAGATTTCTCCCAGCGTCAGGTGTCCATCCGCCAAAATTAGAGCTGATTTTTCAAAGTTAAATGTAGCATGACCGAAGAAGTGGAAGCAGTGGGCAGAGCGTAGTTGTTCTGATTGAATGAGGCTAGCTTTTATTGCTTTGTCTCCAGGGAGAACATAGTCATTCGGCTGAAAATAAGGACGGATAGCTTCAACTCCAAAATCAACATAGGGACGGTCTTTAGTAGGATTTTGAACAGCAAATAGGTGGGTAAAGTCGGGGCGTTGTCGTTTTTGTGCTTGTAGTAATAGCTGACAACTCGGTGCATAGCTGACACCTTTGGGGAAAATATCGAGGAGGCACAATTCACCGACTGGTAAAGCATGAAGGGGGAAAAGATGTAAGGCCAGATGGGGGATGAGGATTAGCTGCTGACAATCTTTGGGAAGATGGGAAAGAATCTCATCCAAGTGCAATATCTTTGCTAATTCCTTGAGTCGCGGAGTTAGCTGAGTCATCCAGTTGTCTTTTTGCTCGTAGTAATCATCTATATAAGCATTAGCCCAATATACCAAAGCATTTCGGTCATCGATGGTGGCAGACAAAACGAAGGGTTGCGGGCTGTGGTGGGTAAAGATAAATGTATGGAAGCTTTCACGAGTGATATACCACTCGATAATTGCAGTGTGGTCATCTAAAGTTGCCTGAAAGTGGTCAAAGTTGAAGCCAGAACCGATGGGTAGATAGCGGTTTTGTAAGTCGTTGCGCTGCTGTCGTAACTGCACAAGATGTAGCGCTATAGTTTCTGGGTTATCGGTTTTACCAGTCTGGATTTTGTTCTGATTAGTAGCAATTTCGTCTCGAAGTTGTTCTAGTTCTGTGACAGCTTCTGGGGGGAAAATGTTATGTAAATCACGGGTGAGGATTTGTTCAACTAGGTTACGATTTTTGCTGCGTTCGGCATATTCAATCGCTGCGGTGTAATTGCCCATCTCTAGGCACACTTCCACCAGAGATTGATAGCTTTTGTTCCATTCCTCAGCTAGTTTTTGCTTAGATTCATCTCCAGAGACTATCTCGCTACGCAGAAATTCCACTGTTTCAATAGCAGTGGCAAAGGCATCATAGGCAAGAGGCTGCTGGTTTATTTGTTGGTAGGCAAGTCCAAGGTTAAATAAGGTTTCGGTATAATCTTGGGGCAAAGCATCACGGGTGTAAACTTCAAGTGCTGCTTGGTAATAGCGAATTGCCACTTCTAAATTTTCTGCCTTGTCTCCTGTGATTCTGTTAAAGTAAGCAGCAGCCAGATTATGTTGAGTCATTGCCCAATCTAGGGGAAATACTTCGCGATTGAAAACTGATAGTACGGCTTGGCAATAGCCAATAGCCACTTCTAAGTTTCCTGCCTTATCTCCTGTAATTCTGTATAAGTAGGCAATACCCAGGTTGTTGTGAGTCAATGCCCAATTTTGAGGAAAAGCATCGCGGTTGTAAACAGAAAGTGCTGCTTGGCAATAGCCAATTGTGGCTTCTAAATTCTCTGCCTTGTCTCCTATGATTCTATCACGGTAGGCATTAGCCAGATTATGTTGAATCAATGCCCATTTGTTGGGAAAAGCCTCACAATTGTAAACCGAAAGTGCGGCTTGATAATAGCCAATTGCGAGTTCTAAATTCTCAGACTTGTCTCCTTTAATTCTCTCATAGTAGGCATTAGCAAGATTATTTTGAGTCGCTGCCCAACTTTGAGTAAAAGCTTCGCCTGCGTAAACAGAAAGTGCAGCTTGGCAATGATTAATTGCAACTTCTAAATTCTCAGACTTGTCTCCTTTAATTCTCTCATAGTAGGCATAGCCAAGATTATTTTGAGTCATTGCCCAATATTGGGGAAAGCCATCGCAGGTGTGAACCTCAAGTGCAGCTTGATAATAGCCAATTGCGACTTCTAAATTCTCTGCCCTGTTTTCTTTGATTCTGTATGAGTAGGCATTGCCAAGATTATGTTGAGTCATTGCCCAATCTTCGGGAAGGGCTTCGCGGGTGTGAACCTCAAGTGTGAATTGATAATAGCTAATTGCCACTTCTAAATTCTCTGCCCTGTCTCCTTTGATTCGGTCTGAGTAGGCATTAGCCAGATTATTTTGAGTTGCTGCCCAACCTTGAGGAGAGGCTTCGCGAGTAAAGACAATAGCCACAACTTCATGACCTGCGATCGCAATCTCCAAATTGTTAGCTACACTCCCCAGAGGGAACTCATAAATCCAGTTGCTAAAAGTACCAATAATCGCCGCAATGTATTGTGCTTCTTCTGATTTCACCTCTGACAGTTTCGCTGTTGTCCAATCTCGCAATGCAGAGGCAAAGTCATCATCCAATTTATCTAGGTTATCTTGCAGCAGTTGGTACACCACCTGCTGGTTTCCCTTGCTATCTTGAGTTGCCTGCAATACCTCCATCAAGAAATCAAAATACACCTCTAGGGATGTTGCCGCTGAAGAGTTGGCAATCATCTCACCCAAATGAGAAGCCCAATTTCGCAACCAAGTAGCGTTATTCTCATCCCCCTGCTGTGCCAGATAGTCAGCAACTTGTAGCATCATTTGCACTAACCCATCATCAACCAACTCTGAGTTAGCATTCAAAATCTCTGTTGCTTCATCTTCAGTCGGACAATTTAATAACAAATAGATCAGATGCAGATAGGCTTGACGGTGGCTTTCATCCATTGTGGGCGATATTCGGAGTAGTGATGTTATTTTCTACATCAGGATTTGCACTTTTTCGGGATGCAAAATAATATTCCCTACAGGGGGCCTTAGTTGCTGCTACTACGCATCCAAAAACCCGAATTCTGGCAAAAGTCGGGTTTCTCAGAAATCCTGTATAATAATCGATCTTACCTAGCTAACTCTAATTTTGCCGCCCGCTTGTTTAAATGGTAACTAGCGCTTTCTTCGAGCAATTGACGAGCAAAACTAGGTTGTTGGGAGTTCAATAAATGCAAAATATCTCGATACAAACGACAAGCCTCATCATCATTTAAAATGCGGCTGTGGAGGATTCTAGTCCATTCCGAAGCAACGAGCATTAATTGCGGTACAACTGTAACAAACGCTTGAATCTGTGCTGACACATCAAAAGATTCTAGAAAATGAATCAAACCAAACATGACTTCTGGCTGTTCGCAGCGATCGTCTAAAATCAGATGTAAATCTGGCAAATCTTTATCTTGAGGACGCTCGGCAAGTGAGGCTAAAGCATTTTCAAAAGCTATAACTTCATCAGCCGAGCGCATCAATTTCTTCGCTTCTAAAATACTAATCCAGATTTTTTTTTTCATCAACTATTACCTTCCTCGTCTGATTCACCTATTATCGGTTTTTGAGCAGCGTGTCGCACAAAAATAATCTGAACGCTATCATCAACAATCGTAAACAGAATCCGATAGGCATTTCGTCCCTTGCCGTAAACCAGTTGTCTGATTTCTTCGTCAAAAAAACTATTCTCAAATGCTAATGAACAACGAGAAGGCATATTTTCTAGCGATAAAGTAGCTTTATACAATCCTTCTAACCAAGTTCTAGCCTTCAGAGAAGAATGATTACTTAACCAAAAATAGGCTTCCTCAATGGCTTTTTGCGCTGCGGGTTGGATAATGACTTGATATTTCTGATTCATGGGGAACTGTCTAACTTATCAAGCAGTTGATTAAAGAAATCTTCGGCTTTTTTCCCTTCGCCTCGCGAGCTTTGTTCCAACCCCAGTTTAATTCCCTTTAAAGTTTCCAATAACTCAAACGCATCTAAAAGCTTCTGATAGGATTCAGCATCCTGAACAACTAACTCAGCTTTCCCGTTGACAGTTAGAACCACAGGATGTTTGGTTTGCTTGATCCGCTGCACAAACTCAGTGGTATTGCGTTTAAAATCCGTGAGAGAATGTATGTCTTTTGAAAGGTTTATCATAAATAACATTAAATTAGCATCTAATTTAATGTTAAACTATACCTTCGGAGTTTGTCAATCTAATTTTGAAAGTAAAAAAGACTGTGACACGATAGAATAGATAATAGCCATCGCGAGGCCGCACAATATGTTCAACAACACCATTACCATTCCCCAAACCTTCAAAGTAACTCACGAACAGTTCCAGCAAATTGCTGCCGTCAACCGTGAGTTAAGACTAGAGAGAACAGCTACAGGAGAATTAATTGTTATGCCCCCCACAGGAAGCGAGACAGGCAATCGAAACCTAGATATTGAAGGACAACTCTGGCTGTGGAATCGCCAAACCAAGCTGGGAGTAGCATTTAACTCTTCTAGCGGTTTTCAACTGCCCAATGGTGCCGATCGCTCCCCTGATGCTTCCTGGGTTAAATTAGAACGGTGGCAAACTCTCACACCCAAAGAACAAGAAGGTTTCGCTCCCCTTTGTCCAGACTTTGTTGTAGAATTGCGCTCTAAATCGGACAACATGGAACCATTGCGAGAAAAAATGCGGGAATACATCGCGAATGGAGCTCGTTTGGGGTGGTTAATCGATCGCAAAAATCAGAAAGTCGAAATATACAGACAAAATCGGGATGTGGAAATATTAGATAATCCCACAACTTTGTCCGGGGAAGATGTATTGCCGGGATTTGTCTTAGATTTAACAGATGTTTGGTAGCGACAGCGAAAGATTCACCAACCGCAATATAATAAATTAGAGCAGTACCTCAATCCCAAATCTCAAATCCCATGCCCCTAACGCTTTACAACAGCTTGACCCGTCGCGAATCACCTTTTGAACCCCTCGAACCAGGAAAGGTGCGGATGTATTGCTGCGGCGTTACGGTGTACGATTACTGCCACGTCGGCCACGCCCGCGCTTACATTGTTTGGGACATGGTGCGCCGCTATCTGATGTGGCGAGGATACGATGTGCGCTACGTGCAGAATTTTACAGATATTGACGACAAAATTCTCAACCGCGCCCGCGAAACAAATTCCACAATGGAAGCCGTGGCGCAACGCTTCATCGATGAATATTTCGTAGATATGGACAAGCTGAATATTCTCAGGGCCGATGAATATCCCCGCGCCACCCATACAATCGACGGCATTAAACGGCTGATTCACGAATTAGAAAATAAAGGTTATGCCTATGCTTCCGGTGGCGACGTTTACTACAAGGTGAGGCAGTTTGCCGATTACGGAAAACTTTCCGGCCGCAAGTTGGAAGAAATGCAAGCCGGGGCTAGCGGTAGATTGGAAACCGCAGAAATAGAAGCTCAAAAAAAGCAAGATTCATCTGATTTTGCCCTGTGGAAAAGCGCTAAACCCGGAGAACCTGCTTGGGATTCATCTTGGGGAAAAGGTCGCCCCGGATGGCACATCGAATGTTCGGCGATGGTGCGCGATTGCTTGGGCGAAACAATTGACATTCACTGCGGCGGTTCCGATTTAACTTTTCCGCACCATGAAAACGAAATTGCTCAATCTGAAGCCGCGACTGGCAAGTCACTTGCTAATTATTGGATGCACAATGCTTTTGTGACTGTCAATGGCAAAAAGATGTCGAAATCTTTGCACAATTTTATTACAATTCGCGATTTGTTGGATGGGAATTGGTCGGGCGATTTGGAATCTAACCCCCCCGCAGCCCAGGGCGGGCACGGGGGCACCGCCCCTACGCAGGGGGGGAGTCAGAAGTCAAAAGCGGTGGAACCGATGGCGGTGAGGCTGTTTGTGTTGATGGCGCAGTACCGCAGTCAAATTGATTTTACCGAAGAGGCGATCGCTAGCGCTAGAAATGGCTGGAATACCATCAATGAAGGTTTGCTGTTTGGGCTGCGCTACGGTTCTCAACTGAATTGGGACGTTGAGAAAACTGGACAGGATAGCAAAGCTGTGCAGGAATTCCAATCAGCGATGGACAATGATTTCAATACTCCCGGCGCTGTGACGATTTTGTTTGAATTGGCTAAGGAATTGGCCAAAGAAGGCAATATTTTAGTGCATCATGGAAAAACAGAAACTTCGCCGGATTTGTTGCAGCAAAAATGGCTGACATTGGTGAGTTTGGCGGGGGTTTTGGGTTTAGAAGTTCAGCCGGAAAGTGATAGCAATGATGCTGTTGATGGTTTGAGTGATGGGGAGATTGAGGCGATGATTCAGCAACGGAAAGATGCCCGGAAAGCTAAGAATTTCGCTGAGGGCGATCGCATTCGCAACGAACTTAAGGATCGGGGCATTACTCTGATCGATCAAAAGGATGGTACAACCATCTGGCACCGGAGTTGAAACTAAATTCATAGTCTGCGGAGGCAGACTTTGTTTGACAAGAAGCGGTTTCAACCGCCGAATTCTAAACACGCTCTAATGTCTTCCTCCGTCAACTCTGGAAAGTCGTCCATAATCTGTGCATGAGACATTCCCGCAGCCAGCCAACCCAACACATCATAAACGGTAATTCGCATTCGCCTGATGCAAGGCTTTCCACTGCGTTTACCTGCTTCAATTGTAATGATGTTGTCGCTCATGACAAAACCGAGTTTAGTACATTTTTTTAGTGTAGCCTAGTCTTAGAATAAGCGATACAATTTACTCAACTTCGCAATTTGTTCAACCTTAGAGCTAATAGCCTAACTCTATGAATACCCTCGACCAAGTGCTAGAAACTGCTTTACAACTGTCCTACGAACAGCAGGAAATGCTGATAAAAATCCTGCAAAACCGTCACCGCGAGAGTGTCCGCGCGGAAATAGCTGCTGATGCTCAACAAACCTTAGCTGATTTCCGTACAGGCAAATTTCGACACCAGTCAGCCGAGGATGTTATTGCAACATTACGCCAGTCTTTGGACGAGCCGGAAGCATGAGACAACTGGTTCTGACTCCCAAATTCAAACGAGCATTTCGCAAGTTTGTCGAACTGAGATGTTGCACCATTATCAATAAGCTTTTTAGGAACAGGCAAGATGCCTGTTCCACAAGAAAATCTACTCTTTGTGGAACAGGCATCTTGCCTGTTCTTGAGAATGGTGCAAGATGTGAGTCAAACGAAATCCTGAGATCCAGCAACGTATTGAAGAATCTCTTCAACAAATGGAAGCAGATGTATTTTTTCCAAACCTAAATACTCACAAACTAGGCGGCAAACTCGACGGTCTTCAGTCCTGCTCTTGCGGCTATGATTGCCGTATCGTTTTCTCGATTGAAGAGGATACGGAAACAAATAGTGAAGTCATTGTTTTACTCGACATCGGGACACATGATGAGGTCTATTAACTGTGTCAGTTATTATTAGACGACAACTTCATAAAAAAAATTAATTTGTATTTAACTTATTCACAAAATCCGCAACAGCCGCGACAAATTCTGCGGTTGATTCGTAGGGCAAAACATTGCGCCCCGGCATTAATAAACCTTCCGCATTGGGAAATTTAGCCAAATATTGCGCTAATCTTTCATCGGGTTTCTCTTCCTTACCTGCTTGACTGATGCTTGAGGCTTTTTCTCCCATGACAATGAGTGCAGGTCGATCGAACTTTTGAATCGTACCGCTATAATCCTGGCGCCAAAACCCCGCTAAAAACGAGAAAACCGCGTGACGGCTGTCAGGATTTGCCGCCCCAGCCTGCAAAGCATCCAACCATTCGCTGTCAACTTTTGCCGCATCGCCAAACAGTTGTTTCACAGAAAAAGAACGCAAAAACTCACCGCGTCTGGCGTAGCGGTAAAAAGCATTTCCCAAGGGAGAATTTAACAAATTCCAGACAATCCTTTGCTGTCTTTCTGTCGAATGTTTGTTCATGACAGCCCAAGCGGGAGGCCCTGCGAGGACTAAGCCGCGAATTAAATTTGAGCCGCTTTCCTGCTGCATTTTTGCTAAAGCCAAGCCTACAGACAGTAAAGCACCTTGTACGAGGACGATCGCAGGTTTTTTCACTACAGTTTCCAAGAAATACTGCAACTGTGCCGCCCAATCGTCTGGATAGCAAGCCACAGCAGGCATTTCGCAATCGCCGCAGCCCAAAAGGTCGGGATTATAAATCGGATTACTGTTCCCTGCTTTGTACCAACTCTCACAAAATCTATGCCAAAAGATTCTTGACAAACCAACTCCTATCGGATGAATTAATAACAAAGGGATGCTATCTTCTGTCGCAGTAGTTGGGTTATAAACTTCATAAGCACAACGGTAATTTTGCCATTCGTAAAACAGCGTTGGTGATTTTATAGACGAAAGGGTTGACAAATCTTTATTTGAAGGTGGTGATTGCATATTAATCTTTTAATTTTTTACTTGTTTGTTTACTTATGATGCTACGACAATGTGAGTTTTAGCTTGAACATTTGGTGGCGAGTGGGCAATCCTAATCTCTACGTTGCTGCCGAGTGCGTTGAGAAAACGAAATAGGCGTTCCGTAGAGAAATCTAATAATTTACCGCGCATCAATGCTGAGAGTGTAGGTTGATCGATTCCTAATAGCTTTGCTGCTTGGTTCTGGGTTAGTTGGCGTTCCGAAATTAATTCACTAATCTGATGAGCTAGTTCTGCCTTAATCAGTAATTCCTCTGGATTGGGTAGCCCTAAATCAGCAAAAACATTTCCACTACTGGAATGCACTTTTATTTCTTCAGTCATTTTGTTCCTCCAATTCTTGCTGTTCTAAATATTTTTTGTAGTGTTCTTTGGCACGCTTAAGTCGAGAGTCAATCAAATCTATATCTTGCTTGGGGGTAGCAATTCCCTGCTTTGATTTTTTTTGAAAAGAATGAAGAACATAGACTATTCCTTCAAATTTTACGGTATATATCGCTCGGTAAGTGTCGCCATCAAAATTCTCAACAATTTCTAGAACGCCAGCACCTTTAAATCCTTTAAGCGGTTTAGCATCAGGATGCTTTTTACCCAGTTGAGCGCGGTACAAAGCAAAACCCATAATTTGCTGAACATCTTCAGGAAAGTCGCGCAAGTCGTCACGGGAACTGCCGATCCATTCAACGGGTTTTAAGAGCGACTTCATAATCTTAATTATATTATTTATATCATATCGTTTATCATAAAATAGAGAGTGACACGATCGACAACAATATCATTACTCAATTTTGTCAGAATAATCATGTCAGAACAGCGGATTACCATTTCTTTACCTAACTTGCTGCTAATTGTAGCATCGTCCTTGCTGCTAGTGCTGCTGTGGCAATTGCGGAGCCTGCTAGTAATTCTGATGATATCAGTTGTGCTGGCTGCTTCGATCGTCCCGATCGTGAATTGGGCCCAAACGATGCGGGTTCCCCGCTGGCTGGCGGTGATTATGGTTTATTTAACTCTCATCGGCGGATTTAGTGGGACGGTAGTGTTAATCGGGCCCACAGTCATCGAACAAATAGAGTTACTGCTGCGGCAGTTACCAGTTTATGTCGAAAGTTTGCGAACTGTGGCAACTAATGTATTGAGTCGCTTGAGCGACGATGCCCCAACCTTGGTGGGTCTGGTGGACACTCAATCGCTGACTAATTGGCTGATTCGATCGAGTCAACAACTGGTTTTGCGATCGTACAGTTTAACGAGAGGCATTCTCGGCGGTTTCTTCAGCTTAGTTTTAGCATTATTTATTTCAGGTTACATGGTTGCGGACAGCGACACATTAATTAAAAGTTTGGTGCAGTTTTTCCCGAAACCTTGGGACGGAAGATTAGCCGCACAAGTGGCGCCAATTGGTCAAAGAATGGGGAGCTATATTCGCGGGCGAGTGTTAGTTTCGGGTATTTTAGGGATATTTATTACCACTGGTTTGAGCATTTTGGGAATGCCGGAATTTGCTTTAGGCTTGGGTGCGATCGCAGGTGTTACCAACTTGATTCCCTTCATCGGCCCAGTATTGGGAGCAGTACCAGCATTAATCGTAGCATTAGCTAAAGGTGGCTGGGTACTTTTGTGGGTATTACTGTTATTTGTAATCATCCAGAACTTGGAAACTTACGTCCTCGATCCTTTGCTGGTTGGTTCCTCAGTTGGTGTGCATCCTTTATATCAATTGCTGTCTGTCTTGGGAGGCGTTCAAGTATTAGGAATTATTGGAGCAGTCATTGTGCCGCCTTGGTTTGCGGGAGTAGCAGCTTTGATTGAGAACTTGTATTTAAAACCGAAACTTAGGAGTGAACATCGAGAGGCAATAGATCGGGCTAAAAATAATTCTGACTTGCCACCTCTTACACCTTCGGCGTGACAGCAGGGGAGAAAAGGAGAAGGGGAGTAGGGAATTGAAACATACAATTTATATCGTTTCTGTTGGCATCGGAATAATAATTTTCGGAGTTCAGCGCTTACGTGACCGATCGCGGGGACACTCGTACTTGGGTATAATTCCGTAGTTGCCAGGTTTGATCTTAAATTCACAACAGCAATTTTAACATCCCAGAAGCCGTTTGATATCAAATCCGTTGGCATAGGAATTATTCATCTCTCTCTTCTCTTCCTCTGCGTCCTCTGTGTCCTCTGCGGTTAAATCATTCCGGTTCAACCGGATGTGATATGACTCCAATTATTCGATCGCTACCATTGACACTTCAACAGTATCTACAAGTCTGCCGACTAATGACTGATGACTGATGACTAAAAACTAAGGATTAATTACCACTTCAATGCGGCGGTTGCGCTGCCGATTAGTATCCGAACTATTGTCTACCGAAGGGCGACTTTCCCCATAGCCGATCGCCACCCAATGATACTTCTGACCGAGTACACCCGACAAATACTGCACCACAGCCTGAGCCCGCGCAAACGACACATTGCGATTATCCGCCGCTTCCCCCGCGTCGTCAGTGTGGCCCGCAACCCGCACAGTTGCCCCCTCGTGATTGCCCAACTCCGCCACCAAATTGTCCAAAATCGCATTAGTACCCGCGCGCAAAGAAATGCTGCCAGTATCAAACAAAACATCGCTGGGCAGAGTCACCATCAGCCCATCCCCCCCAAACACCGGATTATTGGCATTCTGTGGGGCAGTATTCACCGTTTCAGGGTTCAGACTGGGGCTGCTGCCGATCGCGGGTAAAGCAGGAACAGGACTTGTCGCCGTTTCCGGCCCCGCCAATTCCCGCGACATCAACTGCAAACGCTTTTCCAAAGTTTCCGTCGGCCGGCTGCTGCCCAACTGACTCTCCAAAGCCGCCGTGCGGCCAATCAGCGCGTTGAGTTCGCCCTGCAACTGTCTCAAATCTGACAGCAATTTCTCTCTCTGGGCAGGACTGACTGTTGACTGGGGACTTGGTGTAGCGGTTGGTGGCGGAAGCGCCGGAATTGGCGTTGCTGGGGCGCGTTTCGGGCTGGAGGTCAAATTTTGAGTTCCACGCAGCAATCTCTCTGCCAGCGGCATTTCCGTCGCGCCTGACGGATAAATTTGAGCGATCGCCATCCCCAAAACCCACGCAAAACCGCTGCCCACCCCCAGCAGCAGCAGTCGAAAAATCAGCGACAGTAAAAGCAAACCTTTTCCCCGCGACTTGGAGACGCGAGTGGGGGGGATTGAAGGTTTTTGGTTAAAAGATCGCGTCATATTTCATCCCTCTCGGTGTACAGACCACATTAATTTCGATACTATCTTACCTATCCGATTGGAAATTTGAGATTTGAGATTTGAGATTTGGCCTCCAATCTAAAATCTAAAAAAGAAACCCGGTTTATATAAATCTGGGGTTTAGTGGCGAAGCATCGAGGCAGAAACCGGGTTTCTAGTCCGTTGCGTGCCAGCCTGAATCTGTTGGATAATTCAGTAAAACTTTTGGAAAAAAAACCGATGACTGACCCTTTAAATAGCCCTTATCCCGTTCCTTGGGAATGGATTAGTGCCACTCATGCTAAAGTGAGCTCCACTGCCGGCACAGGCCTCCGCTATTATCGCAGTCCATCCCTAGTATCAACTAACGGCCAATACGCAGCTTACAGTCGAATTGAGTTGCAAGTACAGCCGGAATTCTCCCGGTGTCGGGTTAGCAGCGTCATGTTTGTGGAAAATCTCAAAACCGGGGAACTGCAAACAGTGGCGGCTGCTTCGCCCCTGGCCGAAAGTGGGATGTATGCTAGCGATGATACAGATATGTCCGGGACGATCGCCATTTTAGTGCCTGTTTCTTGGAATCAAGACGGTTCCCGCATTCTCGCCCGCGAATTTGAAGCACTTTTCAACTCTTCGGATATGTCCGACTACGGTGTCATTTGGGACAAAAATGATAATTACACTTATACAGTTGCTCCCGCTCGCAGTCTTTACACTCATGCTGTATTGTTGGGTTGGAGTCAAGTTTGTCCCGGACAAGTTCTGTTCCGCGCAGGCAATTTGGGCGATCGATCTTGGCCTCTTTGTGCAGTGGATATGACAGGGCAAACCGTAGCAGTCACCGAGGACAAACCCCTAGTTTTCGGCAGTCAAGCCAGCACAGACTGGATCGAACCTAAAACTCGTTTTTAGATATTATGGCGGCATTTTCTTGGATATGGCCCACAATTTTTCTAGTGTCAGGTCAGTCTTTCAACCAATTCATTTTGACGCTGGCGCTGATAGTTATGGCTGTTATTTCCGGTCTAACAGCTTTTATTTTTATTCGGATTTTCATTAATTGGTTGCAAGCGAAATTGGAGGCAAACCGCCCTTTTTTTATACGCTCGTTTACCAGAAATACGGGCAATTCAACCGCTAATATTTCCGAACCAGAAAACTTGTTTTTAGAACCCCGATTCGTAGAAAGTGACGGGAATTTAACTGCTACTATTTTTGGAGGCAAAAGCGATATTTCAGCAGCGCTTCAGCCGGAGATAATTTGCGATAATTCAGCATCCGTTGCCTATCTATACAAGCCGATCGCTCTTTGGCACGGGCGCTTAATTTTGCCCTCACATGAACAGCGCCAGCCCTACGGTACCGTGTTTTTTGAAGTAATAAATGCACCCAAAAAATATAAAAACTTTATTGGCAAAACAGCATTTTTAAAATGGAGTACAAATCGCGAAGTACAGTTTTTTGTCCACGCAGTCAGTCAAGATATAAACTTTACACAAGAAACTAAAAAAAGTCAAAAATCTGGCAACATCCATCCAGATAGATTGAACGGTTGGCGAAATGTCGGCCCTTTAGAAACTCTAGCAGGCACCCGACTCGAAGACAGCGTGACTGTGATGCTGCGAAGACCGGTGATTGCGATTCATTATAGCAGCAGCGATCGCCAGGAACTCACGATCGATCGCGAACCAGTACAAATTATCGGACGTTTCTGCGCCTTAGTCACAATTTTACAGCGAAAAGAAGGCGACAGCGACAAATTCATTGTCCGGCATTTCAACAAAACATCTCAACAATTTGACGGCGCCGCCGAAATCATTCGGATTCCCCAAGTACAGCCAGACAAACATGGCGTAGCGAGGTCTACCAATCACCTGATCGAAAAATCGCCATTAAATCCAGACGGCTGGTACATTTACGGCGAAAGAGACGAAGACAGTATATTTGTAGTGGAGGCAATCGAACCCCGCAAAATTGCTCAATTAATCCCAGATGAAACACATTTCGGACTCAAAAAATCTCTCGATTATTTAAGCAGCAAAAATTGGGAAAATACACCAGCCCAAAAAGGGCAAGCAAAAAGAGTATTGTTAACCCCAAATGATGCTACAGAAAACGCTTCAATCTCTCCTTGGCAAGAAGGAGATATCGGGATAGTGATTCACAGTTTCGGGGGTATCGGCGGCAAAAAAGGCGAACGACCACCGCTGGGAATTGTCACCGGACATTTTGCTTTCGGAGTAGCAAAAGTAGTGCGCGATCGCTTTACCAGCGAACTGCGTTTTGACATAGAATACAAACAAGTTTACGCCCACAATCCTGACGGAATTGTCGCCGGTTCCAGCAAATGGCAAAGCTACATGGGAGACTTGCAGCGCGGCTGGTTGGGCGATCGCCCGGTTTGCGATATCATCTGTAAATTAGACTGCGTGTGTTGCGACTACGATTTTGACGGCATAACCTTGTCGCCTTTAACCGAATTAAACCAGCAACTAGATATCATGATGGCCCGCTACCGCAGCGGAGACGGCACCGGCGCAAGTTTAGTCACGCCAGCAACTTCTTGCGTCCAAGATTCAAGTCAGGCAATTTACGCGACAATTAAAAAAATCACTTCCGAAATAGAGTCAAATCCTCAGATTCAAGACTGGTTGAAAACACATCCCACCGACGCACAAACCCAAAGGTTTCACCAATTAGTAGCTTTAGGAGAGAGTTTAGAAAAAGTATTAATGCCCCTCGGCATTGTCCGTCCAGATTGGCGGAAAAATTCGAGATTAGCGGGGATTGATTCTGAACTAAAAAAAACCTTTTTTGCTGGTATAGCAACCCTGATAAAAGCTGCTATTAGTTACCGAACAATGCTGCCGAGGCGAACCCAAGATGAAATCGCCAAAGTTTTATTAAAACAAGGAGCTTTTTTGTGGATAATTCGCACAAATCAAGTCGGAGGATTTGACCCAGATATTGAGCCGATCGCACCAACAGGCCTTTGAATCAGCAATCGGTTTGTAGATGATTCGGCGATTTAAATCGCTACTAGAAAAACCAAGTCTGCCTCCCCAGACTAAGAGATTGATATCATGTCCGGTCAATTAGCCTGATTCCTGTAGGGGCGGGTTCACCAACAATATTTGCTAAAAACCGACAATCTCAAAAACCCGCCCCGGCAATTGTATTATGCGCGATCGATCGGACATGGTATGAGGCAGCATTTAAGCGGGATTTGGTATCAGTCAACAGTCAACAGTCAACCGTTAACAGTCAACACTTAACCGTTAACAGTCAACAATCAACCATTACCAAGGAGTGACTTGAACTTTACCACCCGGTGCCAAAACTACGCGGAAATCAGCCAGCGGTTCCGCAGGTGGCCTGGTGCCAACAGGTTTGTAAAGCAACTCCGACAAAGGCGTTTCGGATCGATCGACTGCTGCCGAATTTTCCGGCTTGTAACCGACAATCGCCCCGTCTTGGGCCGCACTCACCCGATAAACCAACTCCGCATCAACCGGAGGCTTATCCTTCACAACTCCGTCAATTTGCTGGGAAAGTTTGCCCCTCAACAGCTCAATTTGCCCTGGATCGGTAATTGGCACCGCGCCCACCTCTGGGCTTGCCAAACCTTCAGCAACAGGAGTGGGCGTGCTTTCCGGCGAAGTGCTCGACTGCGGTGTGGCCAACGGTGAAGCGTCCGGCTGCGGCGCGGGGCTCGGAGTCGGCGAAAGCGATTCAGCGTTTGGAGTTTGAGTCCCAGGCAGCAAACCGTCAGCAGGAGGCGTGGGATTGGGATTAGGCGAACCCGATCCACCCGGATTCGCCGTCCCCTGATTCTGGCCGGCTGGATTCGGCTGCCGCACCGGATCTCTCGGACGTTGGACTTCCGGCACCGGCACCAAGAAAAACGCCATCGCAGCCAAAGCCAAACTCGACACGCCCACGACAGCGGGCAAAGTCCGCTTCGCCAAAGGTTCGGCCGACTTGACGTAACGCTTGGAAATTGGGGTTAATTGCAGCGACAATTCCGGCAGCGTCTGCGTGTCGGCAAAAAACTGATCGATCGCCTCTACCAAGTCAAATAGCTGTACCGTCGTCAAATCTACTTTTGCCGACAGTTCTGTTTTTTGATCGATTTGGGTTGGGCTGCCTGTGGAGGCGGGTAGAACGGTCAATCGGTGCAAATTCCCGTCAATTCTGTGCAACTGCACCATACCCAAATTCGGGCCGTAGCGATCGGGATAATGCACTCCGCTCATAAATTCTTGAGCGTAGCTGCTGACGGCCCTCACCAAGCTTTCAAAAAAGTCTCGTCCCCCGCTTAGGGGCTCGCCGAGACCTGTCACATAGCATTCAGCGCTCATTAATATCGAAAGCACCGGCCTTATATCTAACTGGCTGGCTGCCGATCCATCGCTCAACCCTTCTAGAACCAGGGTGCAATTTGGCAGACTGTACTGACGCCTAATAGTCATTTTTTATTCAACTTCTCCATCAAACAGGCTAACCCAGAAGCGCTGCATTCCGGCTGTGCCTGTACAAAATAGCAGTTTGCTCAACAAGTTCAAAGCTAGTTCGTTGAGCTTGTCGTCGGAATCGTAAGCTGCAACTAGCGATCGCTTGGGGTTCATGCGCGATCGAAAGTGAGCTCGAAAGCGTTCTAAATACTCCGCCAGCGGCTGGTTCTGGTTGAGGGGGATATTTTTCGATCGCAACTGCTGGGAGTCTAGCAGCAACTGCCGAATTGTGGCGGTTAACTTACGCGCCATATTACAGGCGATCGCCACCAGCGCTTTTGCCTCCACAATGGTAAGGGAGCGGCGCTGGGTATAGCGTCTCAGCGGGTTAGTATTACGCATCAGCCAAAGGGCAACCCGATTTTTGATAATTGATCCCAATTCCAGGTCCTTTGACACAGCCAGCATTTCTTCCGCACCTCCGAGATACAAGGCTTCGATCGCCAGCAACATCAAGTCAATTTGCAATCTGGCTCGGCGGGGACATCCCCCATCGGAGGGCGACAAGTCTGGCAAACTGTCTAAAATTAACGGGTTTGACTGGGTAAGCGAAGTTTCTGACGGCATTAAGATCACGGCAACATCCATTCCAAACAAACTATACGGGCAGGGGGGGTCTTGAGCAAGACAAATTCTCAACCAAGAACTTCTCTGGGATACTTTATTTCGATCGTTGACTTTTATGTATATATATTCAATCTAGCAGCAACCGACCGTCGCGGGCGAGCTCCGGCGAGAGTTCGATCGCCCACTCTCCTACCCCCGCCGCCGCTTTGTGATTCCTTGCTTCGCGTGGGGTGAAGGGAAGAGTCAATCGATTTTAGATTTTAGATTTTAGATTTTAGATTGAAGCATTGACCCCACGGATGAATCCGGGGGGCAAGTTTCATCGGATACAGGTTTTTTATTTCTGGACGGATGAATCCGGCGGCTTGTATCCTGGATGCTTTCGGTCAGAAAGCGACAAAGAATTACCCATTTCCCCTTTCTTATTCTCTATTGGGATCAATCAATGTTCCTGCTTCTGGCGTTGCACCGCCGCTTCTCTTTGAGCCGTAAAATCAGTAGCCGCCGCCTTATCAGTTAGACTAATTTTTCCCTTGAGGGTTTCTTGCTCCACAATTCCGCGCATTTTAACAGAACTGTTTTGACCGGTTGCTGTGGAGTCGCTGCAACCCGCTAAATTAGGAACCGCACCCGACAAGTTCAATCCTTGAGTTTCCCACTTACCAAATAGAGAAGGTTTCTCCTCGCCTGTTTTTTCCCTGCCCTCCCTGCTGCCCGATCGCAAATTACCGCTCAAATAAACCCCCGATTGCTCGATTGTCAATTCCAAAACATCAGAATTCAGACATTCGGGCAAATTTTTAGGATCGAAGCGATAAGTTCCCGCAATTGCCGGGGCCGCCTTTAAATTTGTTTCGCCGTAAGCAGTTACTACTTTAAACAGCAGTGCAACTGAGCCGATCGCAATCCCGTAAAATGCCAGTGATTTGAGGCTTAAATGATTCATCATCTTGGTAATTAATAATTGGGCATTGGGCATTGGGCATTGGGCATTGGGCATTGGGCATTGGGCATTGGGGATTGGGCATTGGGGATTGGGCATTGGGCATTGGGCATTGGGCATTGGGCATTGGGCATTGGGCATTGGGCATTGGGCATTGGGCATTGATACTAACTCACAAATAACCAATAACCAATAACCAATAACTAATAACAACAGTCAACAGTCAACAGTCAACAGTCAACAGTCAACTGCCAACAGTCAACAGTCAACAGTCAACAGTCAACAGTCAACAGTCAACAGTCAACAGTCAACAGTCAACTGACTACCTTTGAGGAAGTACCGATGCCAAGTGCGATCGCACTTTAACGTAGCACCGCGCAATCAGTAGCGAAGAATGACACTGCACAGCCAATTCATCAGTATACTGTCCCAAAGTTTGGCGCTCAATTCCCCACTCCCGACTCGTACCCGCAATAGTTAAATCAGCATTAGCAGAAGCCGCCACCACTGCTTGAATTGGCTCAGCAGCCTCCACAATCGGAGTTTCAATTCGCGATCGCACCTCAACCGGTAACTGATCCATCACTCGCTGAAACTCGTAACTCAGATTGTTTTCAGCTTCCCCGCCAACCGCCACCCGCAGCACCGTCAAACGGCGTTCCTCGCTATTAACTAACAGTCTCAGCGCCAATTCTAACCCCAAATCATCGTGAATGTTTGCCGCGTAAGGTACTAACAAGTTATTCAACCTTTCTCGGCCTCTGTCAACAAAAATTGCTACATCCACCTTAGCGTTGCTGAGAATTTGGCCGACACGTCCTCCCAAACGGTTGCTGCTAAAAGTTGGCCTGTGCCATCCTACTAAAATCAAATCCGCGCGATCTATTTCCGCAATTTGTGCCGTTTCCCTGGCTACATCATTAGTAACCCGAATGATGGGATGTACGAATTTTCTCGCATCGGACACTTGCAAACTATCAATCAATTCTGATAATTTCGAGCGGCGCTCTTGAATAATGCGATCGGCTTCCGCAGGCGTACTTTCAAAGGCATAGTCATCATTTAATTCTATCAAACTCAGAGGATGAACCGCCGCCGACTGTAAATCCTCACCACCCATGCCAGCAGCCGGCTGCGCCAGCGCTACCGCTAGTCGCAGTAAACCTTTCTGCGTGCTGGGATTGGCAACCGGTACTAAAATTCGATAAGTTGGCAGCAATTTATTAGCAGTTTCTTCGCTGCTGTCAGCCATTTGTAAATCCTCTAATTCTGAATCCTCAGAGTTAACTTCTGAAATATCTAACCGAATTAACCGTTTTGGATAAGTCCACTCCAACAGAGGCGAAGTCATAAAAGTTGTCACTAAAGCCATGATGACTAACATCGTAAATAGCAGCGGCGAAACTACCCCCAAGGAAAGACCGATATTCAGCACAATTAGTTCAGTCAAACCGCGAGTATTCATCAGCCATCCCAGCGCTGAAGCTTCGCGGTTGCTGATGCCACAGACTCTGGCCGCAACGTAAGTGCCGACGTACTTGCCGATAATTGCCACTCCCAAAACTGCGGCGCACAGCAGCCACAATTCGGGACTGTTGAGCAAGCCGATTTGAGTCCGCAAGCCACTGTAAGCAAAAAATATTGGCAGCAGAAATATTAGTACAAAGTCTTCGGTTTTTTCTGCTAATTCTCTGGTTAATCCCGCATTTTTGGGCATGGCTGCACCCAGCAAAAATGCACCGAAAATTAAATGAATGCCGATCAATTCAGTAATTAAGGCAGAAGCTACAACTCCCATGTAAATTCCTGACAGCACTAACTGTGTTAATCTGCCAGTGCGGTTGTACTGTTTGGAAAGTCGCTGCAAGAACCAGCGGACTACAGTCAGCATGAAACCGATGTAAATTAAAGACTCAATAATTGTCGGCAAAGCACCGAGCATCGAATTAGTACGAGTAACTGCGATCGCCACCGCTAACAAACACCACGCCGTCACGTCGTCTACCGCAGCGCAAGTCAGGGCCAGCGTCCCCAATTTTGTATTCTGCAAGTTGTGTTCTGTAATAATTCTTGCCAGCACCGGAAAGGCAGTAATTGACATCGCAGCGCCCAAAAACAAAGCAAAGGCGGTAAACGAAACGCTATTATTTGAAACGATGGGATACAGCAGCAGTGCGAGCAAGCTTCCCAGGGAAAACGGCACTAGAATGCTGACGTGGGAAGTTAAAATCGCTATATCTAAATTGCTTTTGAGGTACTTGGGATTCAGTTCCAAACCAATCAAGAACATGAAAAATATCAGCCCCACCTCAGACAACACGTTGAGGAAGGGAACGGCTTCGGCTGGAAAAAGTGTTGTTGCTAAATCAGGTGCAACTAAGCCAAATAGAGAAGGCCCAAGCATAATTCCTGCTACAATTTCTCCAATGACTTGAGGTTGTTTGATCGCTCGAAATCCTAAACCTACAAGTCTCGAAAGTGCGATGACAATTAGAACTTCAAGCAGAACGAGAATGGGTATGGGCATGGCGTTTTTAGCTTTGGGATTTTTGCGGATGGAGAGGGCAGGGTACTAAAGCTGACTGAATTGCCGATCGAAAAAAATGGATACCAGCTCGATCGAAGGTAGAAGGCACCAGAGGCGCACCAACAAGGCCATTCTCTCACAAGCGAACAAAGGCTTTGGCAACATCCCACCAGGATTTTTCGTTTTTTACAAGCGCTTGCAAGTAACTTTAACCGCAGCCGGCGCACCCCGGACTCTATCTCACCTCCGGTTGCCCACCGCCCATTTAAACTCACATCTTGCACCATTCTCAATTACTTGTTTAGGAACAGGCTTTTCGGCCTGTTCCACAAGAAAACTCATTCTTTGTGGAACGGGGCGAAGAGCCCGTTCTTGATAATGGTGCAACATCTGAGTTTAAACCTAGTGATATAAAATTGTCAGAAAAAGTAGCGCGCGCTGTGATAAACTAGAAAAGTTGTTTAAATTCGCACATCCGGGTTTTCGGGTGTTTCTAGGGCGCAAACCTTCAGAAATACGACCGGGTGGAGGATTAACCCGAATTAGGAGTTAAAAATACAATGCCAGTAGTCAGTTTGGCTCAAATGTTAGAGTCAGGGGTTCACTTCGGACACCAAACCCGTCGGTGGAACCCGAAAATGTCTCCATACATTTTTACAGAGCGCAACGGGGTTCACATCATCGACCTCGTGCAAACCGCTCAGCTTATGGAAGACGCCTACGAGTACATGAGAGTTGCCTCAGAAAAAGGCAAAAAGTTTTTGTTCGTGGGTACGAAGCGCCAAGCTGCAGGGATTGTAGCCCAAGAAGCTCAACGCTGCGGTGCTTATTACGTCAACCAGCGCTGGCTGGGGGGAATGCTCACAAACTGGACGACGATTAAGTCCCGCGTGGAGCGCCTCAAGGATTTGGAGCGCCGCGAGGAAATCGGCGCCCTCGATTTGTTGCCGAAAAAAGAAGCTTCGGTACTGCGCCGAGAAATGGCAAAACTCCAGAAATATCTGGGCGGGATTAAATCTATGCGGAAGATTCCCGACGGAGTGGTGCTGGTAGACCAACGCCGCGAGTATAATGCGGTGTTGGAATGCCAAAAGTTGGGAATTCCGATCGTCTCTCTGTTGGATACCAACTGCGACCCGGATTTGGTTGACATTGCGATTCCGGCGAATGACGATGCTATTCGATCGATCAAGCTGATTGTCGGCAAGTTGGCTGATGCCATCTACGAAGGTCGTCACGGTCAGCAGGGCGGCGACTCTGATGAAGACTACGACTACGAGGGTGGTTACGAAGGCGCTGAATATGATGTCGAAATCGAAGAATTGGATGACCCCGATTATGTAGATCCCGACGAAGCTGCTGAGGCCGAGGGCGAAGAAACCGAGAGCTAGTATTGCCCTCGGAATCTGACACCAGGAAATTAAAAATTAAAGATTGAAAATTAACAATAATAATAATTATTTTTAGTTGGATATTTTTAATTTTTAATTGTACATATAGCAATCCTTGCAGGAGTCGTAAATTTTTTACCCCACCCCAGCCCTCCCCTTACCAAGGGGAGGGAGTAAGAAATTCAGAAATGATGCGAGGATTGCTATAGCACGAGTCTAAGTCATTAGTAGAGCTCTGGCAAAAGCATTCATTGTGTCAGGGCCAGAATTAATTCTGGCGCTACACCTACAAAGTCGGTACTAATATCGACTGGGTATTTCTTCACTCTGGTCTAATCATTAACATTAAAATTAGTGACTAATGACTGATGACTAATGACTGATGACTAATGACTAATAACTAATTTTGATTGGGAACTTAAAGAAGATGGCGGACATATCTGCAAAACTTGTTAAAGAACTGCGCGAAAAAACTGGCGCGGGCATGATGGACTGCAAAAAAGCCCTCGTTGAAAACGAAGGCAATATGGAAACATCCATTGAGTGGCTGCGGAAAAAAGGTCTGGCTTCGGCAGGTAAAAAAGGTGGACGAGTTGCCTCAGAAGGGCTTGTAGGCAGCTACATTCACACCGGCGGCCGCGTGGGAGTGCTGGTGGAAGTTAACTGCGAAACAGATTTTGTGGCACGTCGCGAAGAATTCCAAAAGTTGGTGCGGGATATTGCGATGCAAATTGCAGCTTGCCCGAATGTGGAATACGTGAAAGTTGAAGATATCCCCGCCGAAGTTGTCGAAAGAGAAAAGGCAATTGAAATGGGCAAAGATGACTTGGGCAACAAGCCAGACAACATCAAAGAAAAGATTGTTCTAGGGCGGATTGAGAAGCGCATGAAAGAGTTATCGTTGATGGATCAGCCTTTTATTAAAGATCAGAATATCTCGGTGGAAGAGTTGGTGAAACAAACGATCGCCCAAATTGGAGAAAATATCCAAGTGCGCCGCTTCGTGCGTTTTGTCTTGGGCGAAGGCATTGAAAAGGTAGAAGCTAACTTTGCCGATGAAGTGGCAGCCCAAATGGGTGCTCAATAATCCCAACTTAAGATTTAGAATTAAAAATTAAAAATGTGAAAAATCAATTTTTTGCATTTTTAATTTTTAATTTTTATAGGACTTATCGACAGACTATATTTGTAGGGTGGGCACTGCAAACCTTACTACTACAGACAGCGTAAAAATGGAAAACTTGCGTAATATCAAATCCGTTAGCATCGGAATAGTAAATTAGAGTTCACTGTTCACGGCGTTCACGGCGTCAACAGTCAACCGTCAACAGTAAAAATCATTCCGGTGTTACCGGAAATGATATAAGTCCTATTTTAATTTTATACGAGAGATATGGTGCGACCAAGAGAGAGAATAGAGCAAGATTTGGCAGGACTCGAAGAGGCTTTAGCAGCCTTGAATTTGGAGTTTCGCAGTACCTACGAAGGTTATTTAACTGCGTTGGGACAAGCGGTGCGGCAGCAGTTAATTTTGGCTTGCTATCACCTTTGCACTCAAGCCGTACCGGAGTCGTTTCTCAAGTTGTCCTTCGATGGGCGGCAAAAAATGCAGCAGTCTGTAAGGGCTTTGGCTGTGGCGTCGGAGGAAAAATTGCGATCGCTGGTGACTGAATCACAAGCAGATGAAGAAATAGAGAAAGACAAAGAGGAAGACGAAGAGGAAGAGGAAGACGAAGACGACTTCGACAAAGACGAAGAGGAAGACGACTTCGACAAAGACGAAGAGGAAGACGAAGAAGAGGAAGACGAAGAAGACGAAGAAGACGAAAAGGAAAAAAACCCAGTTTCCGCCATTAACTATCTATTTTCATTGGCAAATTATCAATTGCCAAGTGCCAATTCCCCAGAAAGTTTGGCACGCTGGCAAAATAGTATGGAAAAGTCGATCGTCCATATACTCAAGCTGCTTTCTCGCGACACCAACCGCTTGCTGCAACAGTCGGGAATCTTGCCGAGTCAATTACCAGAACCGGTTCTCGAAGCTGCTTCTCAAGCTGAATCCTCCGGCGATAGTGTTGCCGGGCCGCCTAACTTATTAAACATAATCATTGAAACCGATGCCTCATCAGCATCGCGCAAATTGGCTGCAGCAACCTTTGGTAGTAGGGCACTGCACATTACAGCGATTAAACTGCGACTGTCGGAAATAGAGTTTGCCGATGCGGGAACCTCGGCTTGGCGCCAGCAAATTCGTAACCTCTCTGTAAAGTTGAACTCGCTGGGCCGCGATTACCAGAAAAAGCAGCGGGAACTCGCTGTGGTGGAGGCTGAGTCGGCTTGGCGATCGAGTTGGTTTGAAGATTAGTCAGTTGACAGTTGTCCGTTGACAGTTGACAGTTGTCAGTTGACAGTTGACAGTTGTCAGTTGACAGTTGTCAGTTGTCAGTTGGCAGTTGTCAGTTGTCAGTTGTCAGTTGTCAGTTGTCAGTTGACAGTTGTCAGTTGTCGGGAATTCTTGAGCTATGATTAATAACTAATGACTAACGACTAATGACTAATGACCAATGACCAATGACCAATGACTAATGACTAATGACTAATAACTAATGACTAATAACTAATGACTGATGACTAATAATCAACCCGAATGGCAGCGATTGCAAAAAGCTCTTTCAGTAGAAGCCGATCGCGGATTTAACGACATCCAAGGCAGTCAATACCGCTTCAGCGAGTTTCTGGGCCTGAGTTTGAGACAGTTGGCAGGTTCTGTGGCCGCTTCTTCGCGCGATCGAGCCAGACAACTAGCTGCTGAATTTGACATCTACCCTCAGAAAGATATCGAACAGCGCCAACATTCGATCGCCATTACGGTCAGTTTTCTGAGGCAAATGGAGCAAGTTTGGGAACAAGAAACTCGCCACCAGCCAGAACAAGTAGCACAAGTCAGACCCGCAAACGCTAACGCTTCTGAACCAACCGCCCCAGCACTTTCCGTTCCCCGAACAGTACCCCTGAGTACAGCAGCCGCACCACCAAGCCTGACTCTCGACCAACAGTTAACCCGCGTCACCGGCATCGGCCCCGCCAACGGCAACCGCTTGGTCAAACTGGGTTTATACACTGTATACGACTTGCTTTACTACTATCCCCGCAACCACATCGACTATGCAAAGCAAGTACAAATTCGCGAGTTAGTAGCTGGGGAAACTGTCACTTTAATCGCAGAAGTAAAGCGCTGCAATTGCTTTTCTAGTCCGAAGAATAAGAAATTAACCATATTAGAAGTAATTTTAAAAGACCGCACTGGAGAAATAAAAATCAGTCGTTTTTTTGCAGGCCCTCGCTACAGTAATCGCGGTTGGCAAGAATTCAAAAAGCGCGAGTATTGTACTGGTGCGGTGCTGGCAGCTTCCGGGTTAGTGAAGCAGGGCAAATATGGAATTACTTTAGAAAATCCTGAGTTAGAAGTATTAGACGACTCCGGCGGTGCGATCGAATCTATGAAAGTCGGCCGCCTGATACCAGTTTATCCGCTGACGGAGGGGGTGGATGCTGGTTCGGTGAGGCGATCGATTTTGGCGGCAATGCCGGCGGCGAAAATGTTGCCAGAATCGCTACCAGAGGATTTGCGCGAGCGTTACGGTTTAATGGGTTTAGCCGATGCCGTGACTAATATTCACTTTCCCCTCGATCGAGATTGTTTAGCAGCCGCCCGCCGTCGCTTAGTTTTTGACGAATTTTTCTACCTGCAATTAGGACTTTTAAAGCGCCGCCAAACCCAAAGGAAAGCTCAAGCTAGTGCAGTCATCCTTCCTACTGGCAAATTGATCGAACATTTTTATGAAATCTTGCCTTTTGCGTTGACTAATGCTCAGGAAAGAGTAATCAACGACATCCTCAACGATTTAGCTTCATCGCAACCGATGAACAGATTAGTGCAAGGCGATGTCGGTGCTGGCAAAACCGTAGTGGCCGTCGTGGCAATGCTAGCAGCAATTCAATCCGGCTATCAAGCCGCTTTAATGGCGCCGACAGAAGTTTTAGCAGAACAGCATTACCGCAAATTGGTAGGTTGGTTTAACTTGATGCACTTGTCTGTTGAACTGTTAACTGGTTCGACAAAAGTAGCCAAGCGCCGCGAAATTCACAGCCAGTTAGAAACCGGAGAATTACCTGTTTTAGTGGGAACTCACGCGCTGATTCAAGATACGGTGAATTTCCATAAGTTGGGTTTGGCGGTAATTGATGAACAGCACAGATTCGGCGTGCAACAGCGCGCTAAATTGCAGCAAAAAGGCGAAGCTCCCCACGTTTTGACGATGACGGCAACTCCCATTCCCCGGACGCTGGCGCTGACGCTGCATGGGGATTTAGATGTGAGTCAAATTGATGAACTCCCCCCCGGTAGGCAGGCGATTCAAACCACTGTACTGTCGGCAAAAGAACGCATTCAAGCTTACGATTTGATTCGGCGGGAAGTGGCGAGCGGCCGTCAAGTTTATGTGGTGCTGCCGCTGGTGGAGGAGTCGGAAAAGTTGGACGTGCGATCGGCAATTGAGGAACAAGAGAAACTGCAAAAAAGCGTATTTCCTGAGTTTAAGGTGGGTTTGCTCCACGGCAGGATGAGCAGTGCTGACAAAGATGACGCAATTACTAAGTTTCGAGACAAAGAAACTGATATTTTAGTATCTACTACTGTCGTCGAAGTGGGAGTAGACGTGCCGAATGCCACGGTAATGCTGATTGAAAACTCTGAGCGTTTTGGACTGTCGCAACTGCACCAGTTGCGGGGTAGAGTTGGTCGGGGCAGCAACCGTTCTTATTGTTTGTTAATGCCCGGTTCTAAAACGGCGGAAGCCATGCAGAGAATGAAGGTTTTAGAACAATCTCAAGATGGCTTTTTTATTGCGGAAATGGATATGAGATTGCGCGGGCCTGGTCAGGTTTTGGGAACTCGGCAGTCGGGTTTGCCAGATTTTGCTTTGGCGAGTTTGGTGGAGGATCAGGAGGTTTTGGAGTTGGCGAGGGCGGCGGCTCAAATGGTAATTGAAAATGATGAAACTTTGAATCAGTGGCCGGTGGTGCGGGATGAATTGGAGCGGAGATATCAGCGGATGATGAGTGGGTCTATTTTGACTTAGATCGTTTTGAACGCAGCAACGGGGTTTTTAATAAAATTTTGTAGTGGCCGGTTAAGCAAAGATATATCAAAGTTGCCAGTTTATTGCTGCACTCAGCCGCCCTCCTCCCCACAGGGAGGTTTATTTGCACTGAGATGTTGCACCATTGTCAAGAACAGGCAAGATGCCTGTTCCACAAAGAGTGAATTTTCTTGTGGAACAGGCATCTTGCCTGTTCATAAAAAGCTTATTGAGAATGGTGCAACATCTCAGTTTGCACCTACTTATTTAATGTCAGTAATGTAAGAAATCGGTTTTCTTCCCACAAACTCACCTGAAATCCTAGGTTTTTTGTCAGGAAACGCGGTTTATACTTTTTTGCTGAGACTGGTGCAAAATATCAGGTTGAGCGAAGCGTCAAAAACACGAATTTGTTGGGTAGGAGTGCCTCAACCCAACCTACTTTCGGAGACGATTTTTCCCTTAATCTAGGGTATTTTTATGAGTTGTCAGGCTTGGGGCACTTATTAAACCCAGAATCCTTCGCAGGAATGACGAGAAAGTGTCAAAATTAAGATAGTCCTGCCAGAAACAGGGAAAAGGAAATCCGGCCTGTACTGGCCTTACCAGGCAACATTGATTCCTCGCTTGTCACGCTTGCAGGTGGTCGCCGACGGTTCGTCGCATTTAATCTCAACACTAATTTATGAAAGATCTCACTCGTTATCGAAATATCGGCATCTTCGCCCACGTAGATGCTGGCAAGACCACCACAACTGAAAGAATCCTGAAACTGACGGGTAAAATCCACAAAATCGGTGAAGTTCACGAAGGCGCGGCGACTACTGACTTCATGGAACAGGAGCAAGAGCGCGGTATTACGATTCAATCCGCTGCTACCACCTGCTTCTGGAACGAGCATCAGCTCAACATCATCGATACTCCGGGACACGTCGATTTTACGATCGAGGTTTACCGTTCTTTGAAGGTTCTTGATGGTGGCATTGGTGTGTTCTGCGGTTCGGGTGGAGTTGAACCGCAATCTGAAACCAACTGGCGCTACGCTAACGATTCCAAAGTCGCTCGCGTCATCTACATCAATAAGCTCGATCGCACCGGTGCAGATTTTTACCGCGTTGTCAAGCAAGTTGATAAAATCCTCGGCGCTAAACCGATGGTAATGGTATTGCCGATCGGCATAGAAGAAAAGTTTTGCGGCGTAGTCGATTTGCTGACCCGCAAAGCCTGGATCTGGGATGATTCCGGCGATCCGATGAACTATACAATTAAAGATGTCCCGGCCGATATGGTCGATGATGTCGAAACTTGGCGCGAAAAGTTGATCGAACTGGCCGTCGAGCAAGACGACACTGTGATGGAACAGTATCTCGAAGGCAACGAGCCGAGCCTCGACGACCTCAAGCGCTGCATTCGCAAAGGTACTCGCGATCGGGCATTTTTCCCCACATACTGCGGCTCATCGTTTAAAAACAAAGGCGTGCAGTTAGTTCTCGATGCCGTAGTTGACTACCTGCCAAACCCGATGGAAGTCACACCGCAGCCAGAAGTCGATCTCGATGGCGAGGAAACCGGCGAGTTTGCGCTCGTCGATCCCAACAGGCCATTGCGGGCACTCGCGTTTAAGATCATGGACGATCGCTACGGTGCTTTAACCTTCACGCGCCTGTACTCCGGTAAGTTGTCCAAGGGCGACACCGTACTCAACACCGCCACAGGCAAAACCGAGCGCATCAGCCGTTTGGTGGAAATGCACGCCAACTCTCGCGAAGAAATTGAATCCGCGCAAGCAGGAGACATTGTGGCGATCGTCGGTATGAAAAACGTCCGCACCGGACACACCATCTGCGACCCCAAAAATCCCGCCACCCTAGAGCCGATGGTATTCCCAGATCCCGTTATTTCGATTTCGGTCAAACCGAAACAAAAAGGCGGCGAAGAAAAAATGGGAGCAGCCCTCACCAAGATGGTGCAAGAAGACCCATCTTTCCACATGGTGACGGATCAAGAAAGTGGCGAAACGATTCTCAAGGGGATGGGCGAGTTACACCTCGACATCAAAGTAGACATTCTCAAGCGCACCCACGGCATCGAAGTAGAAGTCGGCGAACCGCAGGTAGCCTACCGCGAGTCGATTACCAAGCGCCTCGAAGACGATTACACCCACAAAAAGCAATCAGGTGGTTCCGGTCAATTTGCCAAAATCGGCTACGTGATCGAGCCTGGTGAGCCTGGAAGTGGCTTCATATTTGAGTCAAAAGTGACTGGTGGTAGTGTACCGAGAGAATATTGGCCAGCCGTCGAAAAAGGCTTTGAAAGCTGCATCGACAAAGGCGTCTTGGCCGGATTCCCTTGCCTAGACTTGAAATTCACGCTTCTAGAAGGCGGTTTCCACCCCGTTGACTCGTCAGCAATGGCTTTTGAAATTGCTGCCAAAGCGGCCTATCGTCAGTCTCTGCCGAAAGCGGGGCCTCAGTTGCTCGAACCGATTATGAATGTCGATGTATTCACTCCAGATGATTACATGGGCGACGTGATCGGCGACCTCAACCGCCGCCGGGGGATGATGAAATCTCAGGAAACAAGCCAGACAGGAGCACGGATCAAGGCAGATGTACCGTTGAGCGAAATGTTTGGTTACATTAGCGATTTGCGTACTATGACCTCTGGGCGCGGACAGTTCTCAATGTCCTTCTCGCACTATGCTCCTTGTCCGAATAACATCGCTGAAGAAGTGATTAAGGAAGCGAAAGAGCGTCAAGCTGCGAAGTAGTAGTGCTTTTGACTCCCGGTAGGTGCTATCTGGAGTCAAACAGAACAATTCAATCCCCGACAACTTCTACGAAGTCGGGGATTTAATCTAGATAATAAGTACAGTGAGGTTCGACAAAAAAATATGATTGAGTCGATCGCAACACTTTCACTAACAGACTTCCTCGCTCAACCGGATATTGAATCCTCGCCTGCATGGGAATTTATTCTGGGACGAGCGGTTCAAAAAACTATGCCAACCCTTTTTCATTCGCGACTGCAACACAACTTGGTTAACTATATCAACGATCGGACTGATCGATTTGAAGCGATACCAGAGTTGCGTTGCTTGGTACTTCCCTACTCGCCAGTACCAGATATAGCGATTGTAGCAGGCGATCGGCTTACCGATGAAGACGGACCACTTAACGGCGCACCGGATTGGTTAATTGAAATTCTATCGCCGGATCAAAGCACTTTAAAATTGCAGAATAAGATCCTCCACTGCCTCATTAACGGCACGCAATTAGCATGGCTAATCGATATCTCTCACCAACAAGTTTGGGTATGGCAGGGTGAGGAGCTACCTATAATCTGTTCGGGTGCAGATATTTTACCAGTTTTAGGTATTCTCCCGGAACTTACGGTTGATGCTGTGATGGCTATGATTCGCCGACAGTAGGCATTTTATTAGAAAACTGGGTTTAAAACCCCGTTGATAGTAATTAGGGTTTGCTGAATATACCGCATATTGCGTGGTCTGGGTTTGCGATCGGCTTATTCAGGAAGCCCCACATATTAGATAGTAGAATCACGAGCAGACTTTAACAACATCTTGATTTCTTCAAGACTTAATGGTGGTGAACTACGATGAATCATAGCGTGACAATTTGGGCAAACAGGACGCAAATCTTTTATAGGATCAATTTCATACTCTTCTGCAATCTCTGAAAGGGGTCGTAGATGATGAACATGAATGAAACCTTTTCCCCGTTGCCCAAAAGCTCTGCCAAAATCGAAATCACAAATAGAGCAACTTGAACCGTAATAATCAATACATTTTTGCCGAGCTTTAGGCTCTCGTTCAAACGCGTTGACTGAAACTTGCCTTACTGCCCCCTCACGAAATGTTTGTACTGCATCTACTTCATCAGGAAACAATCTAGTAGTTACAGATTCCTGAACCTGAAGCGGATTTTGCCAATCCCACAAACATTTTAGGTATTCCTCAAAACGGTCTTCCTCACCAAGAAACACATTTGCTGCAGCACGAAAGATAGCAAAGATTTCGACAAAGTTATTAATCACTGGCTGAGCTGCATCTAGGTCTTTAATAGGAATAACTAGGGATGGACTCTGAATATAAGTACCATTCCTACCTCCTTCATGAATTAATTGCAGTTTGTTAATGAACTCATCATACTTTAACTTACCATATTTTTCCGGTGCAATATTATCAGAGGAAATATTATATCTACCATGCTTCAAAATCCTAGTAACATCTTCTAAATGGTTTTTCAGAACGTGAACAATCGGATTGCTTTCTAGCCCTCTTAATCCAAAGAAATTCACAAATAAACTATAAGAAGTACACTCGAATCTCTGTTGGAAATACCAACCTTTTCCTTTTATAGCCAAGCCAGCGGTTGCTATTTTGAAGGACCGGGTTTTCTTGGCTACAAGGCTGTGCCATGGTGTAGTCAATATCTGACAATCTGAGAGTACATCTGTGCCATAAACTTGGTGAATTTGGTCACAAGCTTGTTTAATGATTATTTTAAGCTTAGGGCTAAGTAATTCTTTTAGCTTATCAGCACGCTCTCGATTGTCTTCGACTGAGAAGAGATATTGTTCAGCAGACCCTATCAGTGGCAAGTCAACGATTTGTGACAATTCGGTTTCCTCAACTGAATTCATATTTGCTCTCCGACATGACAAGTGCAACGAAAACTAATCGATATTTTAGCTTTTTTTTCGACATATCCTGAAATCGGTCATGCTTCCCCGGCTCCTAAAACTTGTGCTGTGGTGAGTTTCAGCCTTGTAGGGTGCGTCAGTTAGAATAGTTACTGGACAAGGGAAACGCTTATGGACTGACGCACCCTACTATCGTCTTTTAAATGCCGAACAGCTTATGACTCAAATAAATCCCGATCGCACTGCTGGTACAATTGCGATCGACGTTTGCGCTCAATCAAACGGGCAGTATCTTTGTCAGATTTCGTCATCTCTGAGCGATCGCCCTGATGATACCATGAATTTTTACGGACAAACGAAAGAACACGCGATCGCGATCGCCCTGGAAAATTTAGCATCTCGCTACCGCCAGCAAGCCGAAGACTCTCAAAATATAGATTGGGATGCGGTGGAAATTTCGGATTCGGGAGAGCCGATTGAAAAGCGTTATCACGTAATTTTGCACTACGAACGAATTGCTAAAGATGAATCTAAGTTTGAGGCAATGCACAATACAATGATGGGAGTGCGACTCGTTTAATCCAAATGGATAAAGAATATCCAAGGACGATTAGCCTAACCCTCTGGTTAGTGTAACTGATTATACATCTAGGTGCAGGATTCACAAGTCCCTAGTCCTAGTCCGCAAGTGCAGCGGTAAAAGCATATCCCCTATTTTGCTAGGTAGCAACTAACAAAGTAAAGCGGGGATAAAAGGCAGACTACTGGTAGCCGAAACTGGTAACTGCCGAGCAAGAGTTCATGTGTAGCGAAAGCAAAAATGTGTCAGAACCATCGTTATTGTAGATGGTCTAAGGGCTGAATAAGACCAAGCCAAAAGGCAAGGATAGGGCATAGGCGTTTTCCTGTACGACCTATAAGCACTGCCCAGAAACCCGGTGGAGAGCATTACACTAAAAGCTCAAACAATGTATATTCGGAACGAAGTAACTCTCATATATTTCTGGAAACAGGTCGATTACCCAGTAAGTAGCTAACGAATAATATATGAGAGAAGGATTGTGTCAAAAGCCAACGCTCTGTTGTAATGACAGAGATATGCAGACAGACACATGATAACTTCAAAGATAGGAACTCAGTAGCAATGAATAAGTCTAAAACGCGGGATAACCCGACGGTGGAATGGAATAAAATCAATTGGCGAAAAGCTGAAAGATTGACATTCAAGTTGCAAAAACGTATCTATCGAGCAAGTGAGCGTGGCGACGTTAAAGCAGTTCGTAAACTTCAAAAGACCTTGATTAATTCATGGTCTAATAAGGTGGTAGCGGTACGGCGGGTAACACAAGATAACACTGGCAAACGTACAGCCGGAGTGGATGGTATTAAACTACTAACCCCAAAGCAACGAATTAAGCTAGTAAGTCAACTCAAAACAACTGGCAAATCACAACCGACTCGTCGGGTAAGGATTCCCAAGCCGGGTAGTAATGAGTCAAGACATTTAGGAATACCTACTATGTACGACCGCGCATTACAAGCAGTGGTAAAAGCAGCGCTTGAGCCAGAATGGGAGGCATTATTCGAGCCTAATTCATTTGGTTTTAGACCAGGTAGGTCGTGTCACGATGCAATAGGAGCTATCTTTGACAGTATCAGATATAAAGCTAAATACGTGCTGGACGCTGATATTGCCAAATGCTTTGACCGCATTAATCACAAAGCATTACTTGACAAAATCAATACCTATCCGCGACTGAGAAAACAAATTAAATCGTGGCTTAAAAGCGGGGTATTAGACCAAGGTGAAATCTTTCCGACCGACAAAGGTACGCCACAAGGAGGGGTCATTTCCCCGCTATTGGCTAACATAGCCCTTCACGGAATGGAAGAACGGGTTAAGCAATATGCGGAAACGCTAACAAAAGGATACTTAGGTATCAATAAGAGAGATAAACGAGCATCCCTAAGCTTAATCCGATACGCCGATGACTTTGTGATAATGCACAAAGACATTGACGTGGTAACAACCTGTCAGAAGATAATTGCGGAATGGTTAGGTGACATTGGCTTAGAATTAAAGCCAAGTAAAACAAAATTAACCCACACCCTCAATGAATACAATGGAAATGTTGGGTTTGAGTTTCTAGGGTTCCACATACAACAACATAAGGTAGGTAACTACCGAAGTGCCAGAAGTACAAATGGAATACCACTAGGGTTTAAGACGTTAATCACCCCTTCACAGCCAAAAATTAAAGCTCATCTCTCACGAATAGCTGAAGTAATAAACATTCATAATACCGCCCCACAAGCTGCTTTAATTAGTCGGCTGAATCCAATAATTAGGGGTTGGTCAAATTATTACTCTACAGTAGTAAGTAAGGAAATATTTGGAAAAGTAGATAACCTTACTTACGACAAATTAAGAGCCTGGGCAAAACGACGGGGAAAAGGTAGCATCAACAAAGACAAATACTGGCGTACAGTAGGCGACCGAAATTGGTGTTTCAGCACAGAAGACGGTTTAGAGTTATCCCAACACTCAGCAACGCCAATAGTGAGGCACGCAAAAGTAAAAGGCAACTCAACACCCTATAATGGCGACTGGATTTACTGGAGCAAAAGACGCGGAGAATACCCTGAAACACCAACGAGAGTGGCAACACTTCTTAAAAAACAAAAAGGTAAATGTACCCACTGTGGTTTGTACTTCACACCTACAGACACTGTAGAAGTTGATCATGTCCAACCCCGCTCCCTAAGTGGTAAGGATGAATATATAAACCTCCAACTTCTACACAAACATTGTCACGACACAAAAACGGAAAATGATGGCTCCTTCAAGGGCTACAATGATAACCCGTTTTAAATTGTACCCATAAAAAGGGTGAAGATATCAAGGAGCGGAATGAAGCGAAAGTTTCACGTTCCGTTCTGAAGGGCGCGACCTGAAAGGTCGTTTGGTACGTGGAGCCAACTCCACTAGGGGATTCACACCCCCTACTCTCACGTAAAAGACTCTTAAGTGAGTCCGGTCACGGTCAAGTAGGTAACGAAACAACCGGAATGCAGACCACGAATGTAGCCGAAACTGGCAGCCCAAGCTGGTCAGGAGCTAGAGAGAGTTCTTAAATGGTGAACGCAAGTGAATTATCATTTTTAAACGGCGTAATACGGAAAATGTCCAAATAAGGCTGACAGGACATTATGGGCGGATTCATAACTCCTTCATTTATGAATCGTGTGAACACAAAGCCCATCGCTGAATAGATAACACCTAACTGAGAACACAAAACCAAACGATACAACTGGGTAAGTCCTACAGAGTCTAGGAGAGGTCGAAAAATCCTAGTAGGTCTAAGGTAACGAGGACACAACACTCGGTCGGATAGAGGAAGGGTTAAAAAGCGAATGCTGAGTTGTAATGATTCAGATAGGAGTTCAAAATTTGCTCCTGAACGAA
>NZ_JAUBTT010000198.1:0-5711 GCF_036705125.1 Microcoleus sp. B7-D4 | reverse complement strand
TTTCTTAAAGCTTTGTGGGATACCACCATACTCTCAGACGTATCTGATGAGTGTGCTATATTCAGATTTTCGCCGATAGTCGGGATTGTCTGAATTAAAAGTATCAGTAAACAATGAAACGAAACCCAGTAAATCTCACACGTTCGGTATTCCTATGGGCAATGCTAGGAATCATTTGTGGTTTGTTTGGTGCAAGTTATTGGATATTTTTGTCTTACATGATGGTGGGATTTGAATATTTTAGTGGACATTCTCTACTAATCATCATGCCGCTTGCGGGTTTACTCATCGGTTTGCTCATTCATTGGCTGGGAAATCCTGGCGAAATAGGGTTGATTATTGACAATATTCATCTCAATGGTGGGCGGTTACCAATGAACGAGAATCCTTCGATGATTCTGTCGTCGCTAATCAGTATTGCAAGTGGAGGCAGTGCGGGTCCAGAAGCACCAATGGTGCAAGTCACAGGTTCAATTGGTACGTGGTTAGCCGATCGCTTTCAATTGCGCGGAGAGGCACTACGAACTTTGAGTATTGCTGGCATGGCATCTGGTTTTACAGTTTTGTTCGGTGCTCCTTTGGGTGGTACTTTTTTTGCTTTAGAAATCCTGCATCATCAGAATGTTGTGGAGTATTTTGAAGCAATCTTGCCTGCGGTAGTGGCAAGTTGTGCAAGTTACACCATTTTTGTAGCAATTACCCAGCTTGGAATAGGCCCTACCTGGCATTTTCCTCAATACAATGTGGACAGCCTTTATGACTTTGGCGCAGCGATTGCTTATGGAATCGTAGGTGCGCTCATGGGGTGGCTTTTTATCGCTATATTTCGCGGTGTAGGTCGCTTGTTTGATGCCATACCCAGTCCAATCTATGTGCGGACTACTTTAGCTGGGCTAGGACTTGGTGTTTTATCAGCTTTATTTCCGCTCACTCGTTTCTTTGGTGAACATCAAATTGAAAAAATTGTTGAGGGAAACTTTCCTGTGGAATTTCTCTTGATTTTAGTTATTGCTAAAGTGTTTGCCATTAGTACGACCGTAAATGGAGGCTGGCGGGGAGGGATTATCATCCCACTGTTTTTTATAGGAGCCTGTTTAGGAAAGGCAATCGCTATCATTAATCCCGCATCCAACGAGACTTTGGCAATGATTTGTGTAATGGCTGCTCTGAATTCAACAGTTACTCGAACTCCAATTAGTACAACTCTGCTACTGGCAAAATTGACAGGATTTAGCACTTTTACACCGATTCTCTTCGCTAGTCTCGTGGGCTTCTTCTTGGCTCCCCGATCTCCCTTCATTAGCTCACAGCGTAAAGTGGATTAACCAAACGGCTAGAATTCCTCTAATAGCTCGGTGTAGCGGTGAAAAATACGTGCAATTTGCGAGTGTCGAGTCTAAAGGCTTCTGCCATTACAAATGCACCAATGGCATCAAACAACATCTAGCCGTTGATACCAGTCAGCTTGCCGTTTTTGAGCCATTGCACAACAGCCAGTGTGTCCGATGAATGTGGCTTGATTGAAATGTTGAGTCACAACCTCGATTATTTTCACACTCTGACCCGTCAATATTCCGAAGATTACCATTCTGCAAGGGCAAGGGGTATCACCCGGATAAGATCATCAGAAAAATGGGTGAGAAACCCCGTCCTTCTAGGACGGCTTTACTTGAATTTTGCTAAGACCTTCTACTATTTCAGATGGGAGGTGCTAGACTGTGAAAGTAACGCCAAAGGTGAGCATGACACTAAAAGCCTTCAGTTACCGATTCTACCCCACGCCGGAACAAGAAAGTTTGTTGCGACGCACACTGGGTTGTACTCGTTTGGTTTACAACCGTGCATTAGCTGCAAGAACTGAAGCCTGGTACAAAGACCAGAAACGGGTAGGGTACGCTGAAACCTCTTCAATGCTAACCGAATGGAAGAAAACGGAAGAACTTGATTTTCTTAATGAAGTTAGCTGTGTACCATTGCAGCAATGCTTGCGCCACCTGCAAACTGCCCTGAGCAACTTCTTTGACGGGCGGGCAAAATACCCCAACTTCAAAAAGAAACGCAATGGTGGCAGTGCTGAGTTCACCAAATCTGCTTTTAAGTTAAAAAACGGACAGGTCTACCTAGCAAAATGCACTCAAGCGTTGCCTATTCGCTGGAGTCGGATGCTGCCTGTCGGTGCGACACCATCAACGATTACGGTGAAGATTTCACCATCTGGTAGATGGTCAGTCTCTCTGTTGGTAGATGTTGAAATTGAAGCACTACCTGTGTCAGACAGTCAAGTCGGCATCGACTTGGGAATTGCGAGTTTACTCACTCTGGACACTGGTGAAAAGATTGCTAATCCCAAAGGATTTAAGGCAAAGTATCGAAAGCTCAGGAGAGCGCAGAAATCTTTAAGTCGAAAGCAGAAAGGGTCTAACAACCGTCACAAAGCACGGCTTAAAGTAGCGAGAGTGCATCAAGAAATTACTGATGCCAGAAAAGATAACCTTCACAAGTTAACGACTCGATTGGTGCGCGAAAACCAAAGGATTGCCATTGAGGATTTAGCTGTGAAGAACATGGTTAAAAATCGGAAACTAGCTGTTGCCATAAGTGACGCAAGTTGGGGTGAATTGGTCAGGCAACTTGAATACAAGTGCAACTGATACGGTCGCACTTTAATCAAAATTGACCGATGGTTTCCGAGTTCAAAACGGTGTGGCAATTGCGGTCACATCGTTGAAAAGATGGCGTTAAATATCCGGGAATGGGATTGTCCTAAGTGCCGGACTCACCATGACCGAGACATCAATGCGGCAAGGAATATTTTGGCGGCAGGGCTTGCCGTGTCAGTCTGTGGAGCGACCGTAAGACCCGAACAGAGTAAATCTGTTAAGGCTGGTGCGAAACCCCGTCAGGGACAGAAGCAGAAACCCAAGCAGTGATGTTTGGGAATCCCCGCCCTAAAAGTGCGGGGAGGATGTCAACAGGCTGATGCTCAAACGGTTGGCGAATGATATAGAGCCCAAATGGGTTCTATCAGAGTCCCACCGTGAATAACTGTGAAGTTTTGTCGCTTTTTCGCGAAGTGCTTCCAGGCACTGCGGTAGACTAACCTTTAATTCTCTGTGCAGGCTATAGCGGTGGCACCTCGCCGTCAAATCTGTTCACTCGCAGAGGCAGCAAATTTTTAGTGACTCGTTGGGAGCCTTTATTCAATGTCTCATTCAGTCAAAATTTACGATACTTGCATCGGCTGCACTCAATGCGTCCGCGCTTGTCCGACTGACGTTTTGGAGATGGTGCCCTGGGATGGCTGCAAAGCAGCTCAGATTGCCTCATCTCCCCGCACCGAAGACTGTGTAGGCTGCAAGCGGTGCGAAACTGCTTGTCCCACCGATTTTCTGAGCATCCGGGTTTACCTGGGAGCAGAAACCACTCGCAGTATGGGTCTAGCTTACTAAAAATCGATCGACACGCCGATCGAATTACGGGCACAAAAGAGGGGGCAATTTAATCGCCCCCTCTTTTTTTGTCGCGGAATCTGCATTCTGGGGCCGGAAGAAGGTAAAAATGATAAAACTTAAGTTTTATTGCGATCGCTAAGCAGGAGTAGTACGTTAAATGTGCGGAATCGTTGGCTATATCGGCACGCAAGCAGCAAGCGAGATTTTGCTAGCAGGATTGGAGAAACTAGAATACCGGGGCTACGATTCAGCGGGCCTCGCTACCATCTCCGAAGGAGAAATTACCTGCATCCGAGCAAAGGGCAAATTGCACAGCCTCCGGGAAAAGCTAGCAGAGATAGACTCTCTGGCTCCCATCGGCATCGGACACACCCGCTGGGCCACTCACGGCAAGCCTGAAGAATATAACGCTCACCCTCACCTAGATAATAGCGGGCGAATTGCGGTAGTTCAAAATGGAATTGTCGAAAATTATCGCGAGTTGCGGAAAGAATTGAAAGCGAAGGGACATAAATTTGTTTCGGATACCGATACAGAAGTTATCCCTCATTTAATAGCTGAATTTTTGAAAGAAGCAAGAAGGGAGAAGGAAGAAGAAAAAGATAAAAAAACAGAAAAAATTGCTGATTTATCGTTTTTGGAAACCGTTTTAAAGGCGGTAAACAAATTAGAAGGAGCTTTTGCGATCGCCGTTATCTGTGCAGATTTTCCAGAGGAAATAATTGTCGCCAGACAGCAAGCTCCTTTGGTGATTGGGTTTGGTGCTGGTGAATTTTTCTGCGCTTCCGATACGCCGGCCTTAGTATCTCACACCCGCACTGTTTTGTCCTTAGAAAATGGCGAATTGGCAAGACTGACTTCGATGGGAGTGGAAGTTTACAGCTTTGCAGGGGAAAGGCTGAAAAAAAGCCCGCGCATCCTTGGTTGGAGTCCGGTTTTAGTCGAAAAACAAGGCTTCAAACACTTCATGCACAAGGAGATTTACGAACAGCCAGCCGTAGTCCGAGCTTGTTTGGAGGCTTATTTAGACAGCGATTGGCAGCCAGGAAATCCGCGCTCTCCCATCAATCTCAATTTGCCCAAGGAACTTTGCGCTGATGTCGAACAAGTTTCCATTCTCGCCTGCGGAACGAGCTGGCACGCCTCGCTAATCGGCAAATATTTGTTGGAACAATTAGCTAATATTCCGACTGCGGTGCAGTACGCTTCTGAGTACCGCTACGCACCGGCACCGCTGACAGCAAATACTTTAACTATTGGGGTAACTCAGTCGGGAGAAACGGCGGACACGCTGGCTGCTTTGGGGATGGAACAGCAGCGCCGCGCGGGTTTTACTGATAAATTCCGGGCGAGAATGTTAGGCATTACTAACAGAACCGAAAGTTCGATCGCCCACATGATGCCGCAGGTAATCAACACCCACGCTGGTATAGAAATCGGCGTTGCTGCGACTAAAACTTTTGTCACTCAGTTGATGGCATTCTATTTCTTAGCTTTGGATTTGGCGCACCAGCGGCAAACAATCAGCACTGAGAGATTGGCAGAAATTATTACTGGTTTGCGCCAGTTGCCAGCGGAAATTGAGAAGTTTTTGGAGATTCAAGAACAGTATGTGGAGGAATTGTCTCACCAGTTTACAGACACCCAAGATTTTATCTTTTTGGGGCGGGGAATTAATTTTCCGATTGCTTTGGAAGGGGCGCTGAAACTGAAGGAAATTAGCTACATTCACGCCGAAGGATATCCGGCGGGAGAGATGAAACACGGCCCGATCGCCCTTTTGGATGCGAAAGTGCCTGTAGTGGCGATCGCCATGCCAGGAAGCGTCTACGAAAAAGTGCTTTCCAACGCTCAAGAAGCCAAGGCCCGCGACGCCCGTTTAATTGGCGTTACGCCGAAGCAAGGTGTGGCGGAAGCCGAGATTTTTGACCACGTTTTGCCCGTGCCTTTGGTGGATGAATTGTTGTCACCGATTGTGACAGTGATTCCGCTGCAATTGTTGGCTTATCACATTGCGGCGCGTCGGGGTTTGGATGTGGATCAGCCGCGCAATTTGGCGAAGTCGGTGACGGTAGAATAAAGGAAGTCATTAGTCAGTAGTCATTAGTCAGTAGTTGGTTGTTGGTTGTTGGTTGTTGGTTGTTCGTTCTAATAACCAATAACCTATGCCCGATGCGCGATACCCGATGCCCGATGCCCGATGCCCGATGCCCGATGCCCGATGCCCGATGCCCGATGCCCGATGCCCGATGCCCGATG